>NZ_SZXC01000061.1:0-2491 GCF_005281055.1 Citrobacter sp. wls711
GCCATCTACAAGCGTGAAGAAGACGGCATCGTGCTGATCGACCAGGACAAATGCCGCGGCTGGCGTATGTGTATTACCGGTTGCCCGTACAAGAAAATCTACTTCAACTGGAAGAGCGGTAAGTCAGAGAAGTGCATCTTCTGCTATCCGCGTATCGAAGCCGGTCAGCCGACCGTATGCTCCGAAACCTGCGTCGGACGTATTCGTTACCTCGGCGTACTGCTGTATGACGCTGACGCCATTGAAAGCGCGGCAAGCACCGAGAACGAGAAAGATCTGTACCAGCGTCAGCTGGACGTGTTCCTCGATCCGAATGACCCGGCGGTCATTGAGCAGGCACTGAAAGACGGTATTCCGCTGAGCGTGATCGACGCGGCCCAGCAGTCTCCGGTGTACAAAATGGCGATGGACTGGAAGCTGGCGCTGCCGTTGCACCCAGAATACCGCACGCTGCCAATGGTCTGGTATGTTCCGCCTTTGTCACCAATTCAGTCTGCGGCTGATGCGGGTGAGCTGGGCAGCAACGGTATTCTGCCGGACGTGGACAGCCTGCGTATTCCGGTTCAGTACCTGGCAAACCTGCTGACTGCAGGGGATACGCAGCCGGTGGTACTGGCGCTGAAGCGCATGCTGGCGATGCGTCACTTTAAACGTGCGGAAACCGTTGACGGTAAAGTCGACACCCGTGCGCTGGAAGAAGTTGGTCTGACTGAAGCGCAGGCACAGGAAATGTACCGCTACCTGGCCATCGCGAACTACGAAGATCGTTTCGTGGTACCGAGCAGCCATCGTGAGCTGGCGCGTGAAGCGTTCCCGGAGAAAAGCAGTTGTGGCTTTACCTTCGGCGACGGTTGCCACGGTTCGGACACCAAATTCAATCTGTTCAACAGTCGCCGCATCGATGCTGTCGATGTGACCAGCAAAACGGAGCCGCACCAATGATTGAACTCGTCATTGTTTCGCGTCTGCTCGAGTACCCGGATGCTGCCTTATGGCAGCATCAGCAGGAACTTTTCGATGCACTCGCGTCATCTGAAAACCTGGACAAAGATGATGCCCAGACTCTGGGCGTCTTCCTGCGCGATTTAACCGCGCAGGACATGCTGGACGCACAGTCCCGCTACAGTGAACTGTTCGACCGTGGCCGTGCAACCTCGCTGCTGTTGTTCGAACATGTGCATGGTGAATCCCGCGACCGCGGTCAGGCGATGGTTGACCTGATGGCGCAGTACGAGCAGCACGGTTTACAGCTCGACAGCCGCGAATTACCGGACCATCTGCCGCTGTACCTGGAATATCTGGCGCAGTTGCCGAAGGAAGAGGCGCTGGGTGGTTTGCAGGATATCGCTCCGATTCTGGCCCTGCTCAGTGCGCGTCTGCAACAGCGTGAAAGTCGCTACGCCGTGCTGTTCGATCTGTTGTTGAAACTGGCGAATGCGGCTATCGACAGCGACAAAGTGGCGGAGAAAATTGCGGATGAAGTTCGCGATGATACTCCGCAGGCGCTGGACGCTGTCTGGGAAGAAGAGCAGGTGAAATTCTTTGCCGATCAAGGGTGCGGTGAATCTGAGATCTCCGCTCACCAGCGTCGTTTTGCCGGGGCCGTCGCGCCGCAGTATCTGAATATCACCACCGGAGGACAGCAATAATGCACTTCCTGAATACGTTCTTCTTTGACATCTATCCGTACATTGCGGGTTCTGTCTTCCTGATTGGTAGCTGGCTGCGTTATGACTACGGGCAGTACACCTGGCGTGCGGCATCCAGTCAGATGCTGGATCGCAAAGGAATGAACATGGCGTCAAACCTGTTCCATATCGGGATTCTGGGTATTTTCGCCGGCCACTTCCTGGGGATGTTAACGCCGCACTGGATGTATGAAGCGTGGCTGCCACTGGAAGTTAAACAGAAGATGGCGATGTTTGCCGGCGGTGCGTCTGGCGTGATGTGTCTGATCGGGGGGGTATTGTTGCTCAAGCGCCGTTTGTTCAGCCCACGCGTGCGTGCCACTACCACTGGCGCGGATATTCTGGTGCTGTCCGTTCTGGTTATCCAGTGTGCGCTGGGTCTGCTGACGATTCCGTTCTCCGCCCAGCATATGGACGGGAGCGAGATGATGAAGCTGGTCAACTGGGCACAGTCTGTGGTGACCTTCCACGGCGGCGCGTCCCAGTACCTGGACGGTGTGGCGTTTATCTTCCGTATGCACCTGGTGCTCGGTATGACGCTGTTCCTGCTGTTCCCGTTCTCGCGTCTGGTACACATCTGGAGCGTGCCGGTCGAGTATTTGACCCGCAAGTATCAGATTGTTCGCGCACGCCACTAATCGATTCTCTGCGTCATTGTAAACCCTGCTTCGGCGGGGTTTTTTTATGGCTGTTGCCGGGTGGTGGCGAATACGCCTTATCCGGCCTATGGGGTTTGGCTGTTTAGCTAAGGGTACAACAGGGAAGTGGTAGTGTGGGAAGGATGACTCAGCGCTGCGCGCTTC
>NZ_SZXC01000032.1:0-9397 GCF_005281055.1 Citrobacter sp. wls711
TTCGAGTCCCGTCCGTTCCGCCACTTATTGAAAGCCCTGAGTTAACGCTCAGGGCTTTTTCTTTTGCTGTCATTCAATTATTGCTAAATCTGCAAAAATCCTCTGCGTTATACGCTCTTTTTATCTACACGTTAGAAGGCCATACTCCTCCGACTAACGAAGACTGTGATTAAAAAGAGGAAATTTATGACTATCCCTGCATTCGGTTTAGGTACTTTTCGCCTGAAAGACGACGTCGTTATCGCTTCTGTTAAAACAGCTCTGGAACTGGGCTATCGGGCCGTCGATACCGCACAAATCTATGATAACGAAGCCGCGGTTGGTCAGGCGATTGCTGAAAGTGGTGTGCCGCGCAGTGACCTGTATATCACCACCAAGATTTGGATTGAGAATCTCAGCGAAGAAAAACTGATCCCGAGCCTGAAAGAGAGTTTGAAGAAACTGCGTACCAATTACGTTGATCTGACGCTGATCCATTGGCCTTCACCAAACGATGCGGTTTCTGTTGAAGAATTTATGCAGGCATTACTGGAAGCTAAAGCACAGGGCCTGACTCGCGAAATTGGTATCTCTAACTTTACCATTCCGCTAATGGAAAGAGCCATTGCTGCAGTGGGCGCAGAGAACATCGCGACCAACCAGATTGAGCTGTCCCCGTATCTGCAAAGCCGTCAGGTGGTTGACTGGGCCAAAGCGCACGGTATTCACATCACGTCTTACATGACGCTGGCATACGGTAAGGCACTGAAAGATGAAGTCATTGCCGGTATTGCCGCGAAGCATAATGCGACACCGGCTCAGGTGATTCTGGCATGGGCGATGGGTGAGGGATACTCGGTGATCCCTTCTTCGACGAAGCGAGAAAACCTGGCCAGTAACCTGCTGGCGCTGGATCTGCGTCTGGATGCTGAAGACAACGCGGCGATCGCGGCGCTGGACTGCAACGATCGTCTGGTTAGCCCGGAAGGTCTGGCACCCGAGTGGGACTAATGACCTGACCCAGCGACCCTCTGTGCCCTTTAACCCTCTTTCACAGCTCCTGCGGGAGCTGTTCTTATATGTTCACTCAAAAAGTCGATAAATGCCCGAATGCGAGTGCTTACTGCCCGATCGCTGTAGTAAACGGCGCTGAACGGCATCTCTACTGGCAGGCGTTTATCCGCCAACAATTCGACCAGTTCACCTCGTGCGATCTCCTTATCAATCATATAATCTGAAAGACAGGCAATACCGTTTCCGCTCAGACAAAGTTGTTTTAGCGTTTCGCCGCTGTTAGAAGATAGTCCGCATTCAGCCTCATGAAGCTGCCCATCGCTGCAGGCAATCGGCCAGGTATTGAGTGAAACCGGTTCAGAAAAACCGAGACACAGGTGCTGCTTAAGCGCTTCGACGCTCTCTGGAACACCAAATTTCGCAATATAGTCAGGCGAAGCAATAATCTTACGATAGCTGGTAAACAATGGACGTGCGCGTAGGCTCGAGTCAGTCAGCGTGCCTGCACGTATAGCTACATCCACTTTTCGTTCAATAAGATTGATGAACGTCTCTGAAGAGACCAGCGACAGCGTCATCTCAGGATAGCGTTCGCGGAAGGGCTTGATGAGCGGAATCAGGAAATGCAGCATAACCGGCGTTGCGGCGTCAATGCGCAGCAAGCCACGCGGCGTATTGCGAGACTCCATAATTTCCGTCTCTGCGGCGGCCATTTCCTGCAAGATTAGCTGTACGCGCCTGAAGTAACGTTCACCTTCCTCGGTCAGGCTTAGCTGTCGGGTGGTCCGATTGAGCAAGCTGACACCCAGTTTCATCTCCAGTTTTTTTACGGCCCGACTGACGGCAGAATTGGCCTGTCCCAACTGCTCTGCGGCGCGGCTAAAGCTGCCGCTTTCCACAACAGCCACAAAAATCGCCAGTTCTTCTGAGGTTGCTTTCATTTTTGCACCTGAAGCAAAATTATATTGAGATTTTGAATATTTTTGTTATTAAAGCATCCCGGCATACTGTGTGTCATCTGATTACTGATGATATGGAGTTTATTTATGCCACTCGCTTTATTCGCACTGACTATAAGTGCCTTCGCCATTGGCACGACCGAATTTGTGATTGTCGGCCTGGTACCGACTATTGCTGAACAACTGGCGATCTCTTTGCCTTCTGCGGGGATGCTGGTTTCAATTTATGCGCTGGGGGTGGCGATTGGCGCACCAGTGCTGACCGCTCTGACAGGGAGCCTGCCGCGTAAACAGCTGCTGGTTGCGCTGATGGTGCTGTTTACTGCCGGTAATTTGCTGGCATGGCAGGCTCCGGGCTATATGACCTTAATTGTCGCTCGTCTGTTGACCGGTCTTGCACACGGCGTGTTCTTCTCGATTGGTTCAACCATTGCAACAAGTCTGGTGCCTAAAGAGAAAGCGGCTTCGGCCATCGCCATTATGTTTGGCGGTTTAACGGTGGCCCTGGTGACGGGCGTTCCGCTGGGCACATTTATCGGTCAGCATTTTGGTTGGCGTGAAACCTTCCTCGCAGTCTCAATGCTGGGCGTCATTGCGCTAATTAGCAGCCAGTTGCTGATTCCGGCGAATATTCCAGGTCGGGCTGCCGCCAGCATCCGCGATCAGGTGAGAGTCTTAACCCATCCTCGTCTGCTGTTGATTTATGCGGTTACGGCGCTGGGTTATGGTGGTGTCTTTACGGCGTTTACCTTCCTTGCACCGATGATGCAGGATCTGGCCGGATTCTCCCCGACAGCGGTAAGTTGGATCTTATTGGGATACGGCGTCTCTGTGGCTATCGGTAATATCTGGGGCGGTAAACTGGCGGATAAACATGGTGCAGTCCCTGCATTGAAGTTCATTTTTGCTGCACTGTTTGTTCTGCTGATGCTATTCCAGTTAACGGCATCCACGCAGTACGCGGCGCTGGTAACGATATTGGTGATGGGGATCTTTGCCTTCGGTAACGTACCGGGATTACAGGTTTATGTTGTGCAGAAAGCGGAACAATTTACCCCCAATGCAGTTGATGTCGCCTCCGGACTGAACATTGCGGCGTTTAACGTCGGTATTGCACTGGGTTCGGTGATTGGCGGGCAAACGGTAGAGCATTATGGCTTAGCGCAGACGCCGTGGATTGGCGCGCTTATCGTACTGGCTGCTTTCTTACTGATGGGCATCAGCGGTCGTCTTGATAAACCTGCGCGGATCACGCTGGGATAAATCATTGATGTAAGTACCCACTTACAAAACAAACTGCAATTGCTCGTTGAAAGTAAGCCCTAAAGTCCCTATAACAGAAGAACCAGTCCGGCTGCGGACTGGTTGACGTTACAGAGGTTTGAAAGTCTACAGTGCGAAAAAACACCTATGCTATGCGCTATGTTGCCGGGCAACCCGTTGAGCGGATTTTACCGCCAGGGTCGTTTGCGCATCTTGGTCAGGCATTACCCGCCGGCGTTCCCTTAAGCAGTGAAGACCGTATTCGCGTGCTGGTGTGGAATATTTTTAAACAGCAGCGGGCAGAATGGTTGTCGGTGCTGAAGAACTTTGGCAAAGACGCGCATCTGGTGTTATTGCAGGAAGCCCAAACCACGCCGGAACTGGTGCAGTTTGCGACCGCTAACTATCTTGCTGCCGATCAGGTTCCCGCCTTTGTGCTGCCTCAGCACCCCTCTGGGGTCATGACGCTGTCGGCGGCACATCCTGTTTACTGCTGTCCTCTACGCGAACGTGAGCCTATTTTACGGCTGGCAAAGTCGGCGCTGGTGACGGTATATCCCCTGCCAGACTCACGTTTATTGATGGTGGTGAACATCCACGCGGTTAACTTCAGCCTCGGGGTGGATGTCTATAGTAAGCAGTTACTTCCCATTGGCGATCAGATTGCTCATCACAGCGGTCCGGTGATTATGGCCGGTGATTTCAACGCCTGGAGCCGTCGACGGATGAATGCGTTGTACCGTTTCGCCCGTGAAATGTCGCTACGCCAGGTGCGCTTTACCGACGATCAGCGTCGACGCGCGTTTGGTCGCCCGCTCGATTTTGTGTTCTATCGTGGTTTGAACGTCAGTGAAGCCTCTGTGCTGGTGACGCGCGCATCCGATCACAATCCACTACTCGTTGAATTTAGTCCCGGCAAGCCTGAACAATAAAGGTGTGTCAGGTCTGCCGTGGGGCAGGCCTGTCCTTTATCTTTCACCACAACCGAAGGACAACACAATGACTACACGCTCTCATCATGACAACGTCGAAAAGCAGTTTGGCTCGCAAGCGAATGCCTATTTAACCAGCACGGTACACGCCTCTGGCCGTGATTTACAACGGCTGGCGGAAAGGCTGTCGGCATTTCCACAGGCCAACGTTCTCGACATGGGATGTGGTGCGGGACACGCCAGCTTTGCGGCGGCACATCAGGTAAAACAGGTCGTGGCGTATGATTTATCGGCGCAGATGCTCGACGTGGTCGCGCAGGCGGCAAAAGAGAAGGGATTAGACAATATCGCTACCCGGCAAGGATATGCCGAAAGCCTGCCGTTTGAGGATGGCTTTTTTGATGTGGTGATTAGCCGCTATTCTGCGCATCACTGGCATGATGTCGGACGCGCGCTGCGAGAAGTGAATCGTGTATTGAAACCTGGTGGCGTGGTGATTGTGATGGATGTCATGTCACCTGGGCACCCGGTGCGGGACATCTGGCTGCAAACCGTTGAAGCGTTACGCGATACCTCACATGTGCGCAACTATTCCAGCGGTGAGTGGCTGTCATTGATGAATAATGCCAATCTGATTGCCGATACGGTGTTGACGGGCCGCCTGCCGCTGGCGTTTAGCTCATGGGTCGCGCGGATGCGTACTCCGCAGGTGTTGATTGACGCGGTTCGTTTATACCAGCAGAGTGCGTCTGCCGAAGTGCAGGCCTACTTCGCGTTACAGCAGGACGGGTCGTTCACCAGTGACACGATTATGGTTGAGGCACATAAAGCGGCATAAATAAAAAAGGCACTGGGGGGAACCAGTGCCTTAATGTTTAAGCTGCTATCAGGAGTCCGGCATACCGTTGTTTTTCACAAACAACGTCAGCTGATCGCCCGGCTGCAGATTGTCGGTATCGTTATTCCAGCGCATCACATCCTTGATGTTGACCCCGTGACGTTTAGCTATGCTCGAAAGCGAATCGCCCTTACGTACACGATAGGTAATGCTATCGCTGTTTTTAGCCAGTCGCTGCGCGCTGGTGCCTGCACCTACGGTCAAGCTTTGGCCCACTTTCAGAGTCGAACTACGCAGATTATTCCACTGCTTTAGCTCATTCGCATTCACGCCAAGACGTGAAGCGATGCCGGAAAGCGTATCGCCAGAGCGAACCTTGTAGCTACGGCTGTTCAGCGGCGTGTTATCCGCGACCAGCGTTGACTGTACGGCTGCAATTTCGCCTGACGCCAGGGACTCACGCAGTTTCTCCGCGTGCTTCTTTGGCACCATCACATATTGCGGGCCGCTGACACCCAACGTGGAGCCTTTCACGCCAGCATTGAAGGTCTTCAGCTTGCTGACGGAAATACCCGCCATATCGGCAACCTGAGCCATCTCAACCGGGCTGTTCAAGCGAACACGTGCCAACGCTCGGCTTTCGTCTGTGGTTGGCAGACGCACGCCATAACGCTTGCTGTTCTTGAGAATATCACTCAATGCCAGCATTTTTGGCACATACTGCTTCGTTTCCTGAGGCAGAGGGAGTGACCAAAAATCGGTGGGCTTGCCACGAGATTTGTTCGCTTTCATTGCCTTCATCACGCGACCTTCACCGCTATTATAAGCGGCAACGGTCAGCAGCCAGTCGCCATCAAACATCTTGTTCAGACGCTGCATCATGTCCAACGCGGCAGTGGTGGAAGCCACAATGTCGCGACGTGCATCATAATTGCGGGTCTGCTTTAAACCATAATTGCGCCCCGTGCTCGGAATGATCTGCCAAATGCCTGCGGCATTGGCGCCAGACGTTGCGTGAGGATCAAAAGCGCTCTCCACTATGGGTAGGAGTACCAGCTCCATCGGCATGTTACGTTTCTTAACTTGCCCGGCTATCCAGTACATATACGGCTCTGCCCGTAACGTTACATCGTGGAGATAGCTCTTATTGCGTAAATACTTCTGTTTCTGTTCGCGAATCCGGTTGTTTTCCGGAATTCCCATCTTTAGCTCGTCACCAATGAAAGCCCACAAATCCTGATCGGCGGCGATAGATGTCCCATCGTCCATCCAGCGCGCCTGGCTTGTAAACTTTCCTGCTTCCCCTTGACCAGCTGCAGAAAGGCTCTGTGCGTGTTGTTGGACGTTACCAGTATTCTGGCACCCAACAAGCAGGACAGAGGCGAGTAATATCGCTTTTGCCTTCATGTGTGTGTCAATAGTTGCTTAAAAGACGACCGATCATAACGGCGAAGTTTTCAAAAGGCAACCCGGAATTGTCAGAACGTATCTTTCTTTGACCTTAACCACGCAAAACGCGCTTCAGGTTGTTGCAACATTGTTTCTTTGTTGATTTCATTAATTAAATCAATATCTTGCGTTCTTAAAAAAATATTATTTCTGCGCTCATTTTTCAGAATTACGGGTAATGTCATTTGGTTTTTTACGCGTAACTCATTAACTTTACGATAATAATCATTTATGGACGGATCGTGCGGGAGGATGCTTAAGGCAAACTTCATATTTGCTAAAGTGTACTCATGTGCGCAACAAATTAACGTATCATCCGGAAGGGCACTTATTTTTTTAAGTGATTGATACATTTGTAATGCTGTGCCTTCAAAAAGCCGGCCGCAGCCGCCGGAAAACAGCGTGTCGCCGCAAAACAGATAAGGGTGGCTGAAGTAACAGATATGTCCTAAAGTGTGACCCGGAGTGGCAAATACGCTAAATTCATGCCCTAAAACGAGTGCGATATCACCCTCTTCGACTACACGTGTGGTTCCCTTATCTTGTGTTTCAGCAGGTCCATAGACCACTATTTGTGGAAAGCGCTGCACAAGTTCTTTCACGCCGCCAACGTGATCATGATGGTGGTGGGTAAGTAAAATAGCCTCTGGCACCCAGTTGTGCTCAGCAATGGCTTGTAGCACCGGAGCCGCCTCGCCAGGATCGACAATCAGGCAACGGTTCTCATTATTGGTCAGGACCCAGATGTAATTGTCATCAAAGGCGGGAATACTGTTAAGATTCATAAATTACCTCTCAATGCGAAACGGAAGGTTGTGATGAAACCGGCAAGGCTCCCTCAAACTGTCGTAGCGCCCGTGAGCTGGGATGATTTACCCTGGGGCGAACACTATCGTGAGGCGCTGGAGTATCAGCTTAACCCGTGGTTTGCGAAAATGTACGGTTTTCATCTGCTTAAGATTGGTAATTTAAGCGCAGAAATCAATTCCGAAGCGTGCGCGGTTTCTCATCAGGTCAATGTTTCTTCGCAAGGCTCGCCGATGCAGGTGCTGGCGGATCCTCTGCATCTTCCCTTTGCCGATAAATCTGTTGATGTGTGCCTGCTGGCGCATACGCTGCCGTGGTGCTCCGACCCGCATCGCTTACTGCGCGAGGCCGATCGTGTGCTTATCGATGACGGCTGGTTAATACTGAGCGGATTCAACCCGGTCAGCCTGATGGGCCTGCGCAAGCTGGTACCGGTATTACGTAAAACATCACCTTACAACAGCCGGATGTTTACGCTGATGCGCCAGCTGGACTGGCTTTCGTTGCTGAATTTCGAAGTGCTGCACGTCAGCCGTTTTCACGTTTTGCCCTGGAAGAGGCAGGGGGGGGAAATGTTAAGTGCGCATATTCCGGCGTTGGGATGTATGCAGCTGGTGGTCGCGCGCAAGCGAACTATCCCGCTTACGCTTAACCCAATGAAACAAAACAAAAGCAAAGCGCGTATCCGCCAGGCCGTTGGTGCAACCCGGCAATACCGTAAACCGGACGCTTAAGCTTCGGGTTGATACCCAACATCATCCTGTGTAGGACTCATCGCCGCGGCGCGGGCAAGCTCGTCGCAGCGTTCGTTTTCCGGGTGGCCCGCGTGGCCTTTGACCCATTCCCACTTGATTTGGTGCTGACCCAGCGCCGCATCCAGGCGTTTCCAGAGATCGACATTCTTGACCGGTTTTTTGTCTGCGGTTTTCCAACCGCGTTTTTTCCAGTTGTGGATCCACTGGGTAATACCCTGGCGCACATACTGGCTATCGGTACTGAGCACCACTTCACATTGTTCTTTAAGTGCTTCCAGCGCGACGATGGCCGCCATTAGCTCCATGCGATTATTGGTGGTGAGGTTGTATCCTTCGCTAAAGGTTTTTTCGCGCCCGCGAAAGCGTAAAATTGCCCCGTAGCCGCCGGGCCCTGGATTTCCCAGGCAAGAACCGTCGGTGAAAATTTCTACCTGTTTAAGCATCTCTGGTAGACTTCCTGTTTTAGAGATCGATATAAACGATAAGTCTGACATAAATGACCGCTATGAGCACTGGAATTACACGGCAGATCGTCCTCGATACCGAAACCACCGGTATGAACCAGATCGGTGCCCACTACGAAGGCCACAAGATTATTGAGATCGGTGCGGTTGAAGTGGTGAACCGACGCCTGACCGGCAATAACTTTCACGTTTACCTGAAGCCCGATCGGCTGGTGGACCCGGAAGCGTTTGGCGTACACGGCATCGCGGATGAATTCCTGCTCGATAAGCCCACTTTTGCCGATGTTGCCGATGAGTTTCTTGACTACATCCGCGGTGCGGAGCTGGTCATCCATAACGCATCGTTTGATATCGGCTTTATGGATTATGAGTTTGCAAAGCTCCATCGCGATATCCCGAAAACGAACACCTTCTGTAAAGTGACCGATAGCCTGGCGCTGGCGAGGAAGATGTTTCCTGGCAAGCGTAACAGCCTTGATGCACTATGCTCGCGTTATGAGATAGACAACAGCAAGCGTACCTTGCACGGCGCATTGCTCGATGCCCAGATTCTGGCCGACGTTTATCTGATGATGACCGGTGGGCAGACCACGATGGCATTTTCCATGGAAGGTGACAGCCAGCAGCAGAATGATACCGGGATCCAACGGATTGTGCGTCAGTCCGGCAAGTTACGTGTTGTTTTCGCCACTGATGAAGAGTTAGCGGCCCATGAGTCGCGCCTTGACCTGGTTCAGAAGAAGGGCGGAAGTTGCCTCTGGCGGGCATAGTTTGCGCGTTTACCGTGCAGAAATGGCTATTCGGGTGATTTTTGCAGCAAACGATTAAAAACGTGAGAAAAAGCGTTGACGAGGGGCGAGGCAATCCGTAATATTCGCTTCGTTCCCAAGCGGAACACAACGCGGAGTGGTAGTTCAGTTGGTTAGAATACCTGCCT
>NZ_SZXC01000033.1:0-13203 GCF_005281055.1 Citrobacter sp. wls711
AAGGAGGGAGTGACCATCTCATTAAATAAAGCACGTTAAGCCCATTGCAGACTCTAGATATTGACGAGTACGTCGGGTTTTCTCTTGTTTGAGTTGCCTCTTGTGGTAAGATAGTAATCAATTACTATCTTACAAGGAGTGCTCGTGGACACCCATCCAAAGCATCTGCCGGCCGATGAACGTCGTGCCGTAACTGTCGAGTCCGTCGTGGCGCTTGCCGGTTCACAAAACCCAAGCGAGATAACCACTGCGGCTATCGCTAAACACATGAACTTGACCCAGGGTGCGCTGTTTCGGCACTTCCCGAACAAGGAAGCCATTTGGCAGGCGGTCATGGAGTGGGTAGCAGAGCGCCTATTAGCCAGAATCGATCGATCCGCACAAGGAATCGAGTCGCCCTTGGCAGCCATGGAGGCGATGTTCATGAGTCATATCGAATTCGTAGCTGAGCACCCAGGCGTGCCAAGAATGATGTTTGGTGAGCTTCAGCGTGCCGAATCGACACCGGCCAAGCGCATGGTGCAAACCTTGATTCAGCGCTACAGCGAACGTTTGCATCGTCTCATCGAGAAAGGCAAGGCCAGCGGCGAGTTGTCTCCCTCGCTTGACAACGAGGCGGCGGCAACGCTGTTCATTGGCACGATCCAGGGCTTGGTCATGCAATCGCTGTTGGCGGGTGATGTGGGACGTATGCACCGCGATGCGCCGCGCGTCTTTGCAATTTATCGGCGTGGCATAAGGAGTGCGCAATGAAAAAGTTACCCTTGCAAGGCCGCACCCTGGCACTGCTTGCCGTCATCATTCCTTTGCTGGTGCTTTTTATTTATGTCGGTCTGCGATCAGGGCCGCTCGCCCCGGTCGCTGTGACGGTGGCAAGCGTGGAATCACGGGCTATCACACCGGCGCTGTTCGGCATCGGCACGGTGGAGGCGCGCTACACCTACAAGATCGGGCCGACGTTTGCCGGGCGCGTCAAACGCCTGGAGGTGCATGTAGGCGACCAGGTCAAGGCCGGACAGGTGCTCGGCGAGATGGAGCCGGTCGACCTTGATGATCGGGTGCGCTCACAGGAGTCTGTATTCAAGCGGGCGGAAGCGGCTTTGCGCGAGGCAGAAGCCCGGCAAGCCTACGCGCAAACCCAGGCGCGCCGCTATGAGCAATTGTTTGCGGTGCGCTCGACCAGCGAGGAAATCGTCACCACCAAGCGGCAGGAACTGCAGATCGCCGATGCCGCCCTATCCGCCGCTCGGGAAGATATTGCCCGGGCACGCTCCGACCGCGAAGCACTCGTCGCGCAGCGGAGCAATCTGCGCCTGATCGCGCCGGTCGACGGTGTAGTCGCCGTGCGCGATGCCGATCCCGGCACGACCATCGTCGCGGGCCAGGCCGTGGTGGAAGTGATCGACCCCAAGAGTTTGTGGATCAATGTGCGCTTCGACCAGATCAGCGCATCGGGGCTGGCTGGGGGGCTGCCGGCTCATATCGTCCTGCGTTCGCGTGGTGGCCAGACCTTGAAAGGTCGCGTGCTGCGGGTGGAACCCAAGGCCGACGCGGTAACCGAGGAAACGCTTGCCAAGGTGACATTCGATAACAAACCAGAACCTTTGCCACCAGTGGGTGAACTGGCCGAAGTCACGGTTGACTTGCCGGCGCTCCCGGCCGCTCCACTGATCCCCAACGCTGCCGTCCAGCGTGAAGGCGATAAAGTTGGTGTCTGGCAAATCGTGGATGGTGATCTGCATTTCTCCCCGGTCAAGCTCGGCACTTCCGACCTCAATGGTTACGTGCAGGTGCGCGAAGGGCTCAAGAATGGGGACCAGGTTGTGACCTATAGCGAAAAGGCACTGACGGCGCGCAGCCGCATCCATGTGGTCGAGCATATCCCGGGAGTTTCACGATGATCAGCCTGGCCGGCCGCGACATTCTCCATGCCTGGGGGAAATTCGTCTTCACCGGCATCGGTCTGGGTCTGCTGATCGGCGTCACCCTAGTCATGGCTGGGGTGTACCGAGGCATGGTGGACGACGGCAAGGCGTTGCTCGACAACAGTGGCGCTGACCTTTGGGTGGTGCAAAAGGATACTCTGGGTCCTTATGCGGAGTCGTCCAGCCTCAACGATGACGTGTATCGCGCCATTCTCGCCATGCCGGGAGTCTCACAGGCAGCGAACGCGACCTACCTGACCATGCAGGTACGCAAGGGCGAGAGTGATGTACGCACCATGGTGGTCGGCATCGCGCCCGGTGCGTTGGGGGCTACACCCGGATGGCCTCCTTATCTCGTCGCTGGACGCCAGATCACGCGCGGTCACTACGAGGCTGTGGCCGACATCGCCACCGGCTTCAAACTGGGAGATCGTCTTACCATTCGCCGCAATCATTACACCGTCGTGGGGCTGACACGGCGTATGGTGTCGTCCAGCGGCGACCCGATGGTATTCATTCCGCTCAAAGATGCCCAGGAGGCCCAGTTCCTCAAGGACAACGATGCCATCTGGCAAAGCCGGCGTCGCACCGAAGCCAACCCGGTCTTCAATCGACCCGGTGATCCAGGTTTGCTGGATGCCGTGATTGCTTCACAGAGCAGCAACGCGTTCGTCAATGCCGTGCTGGTCACTCTGAAACCTGGTCATGCGCCGGACGAGGTTGCCGAATCCATCCAGCGCTGGAAGCGTTTGACGGTCTACACCCGGGCACAGATGGAAGACATCCTCGTCGGCAAGCTGATCGCCACCTCGGCCAAGCAGATCGGCATGTTCCTTGTGATTCTGGCCATCGTTAGCGCGGCCATCGTTGCCTTCATCATCTATTCGCTGACGATGGACAAAATCCGTGAGATCGCGGTGTTGAAGCTCATCGGCACACGCAACCGAACCATCGCCGCGATGATCATGCAGCAGGCGCTCGCCCTGGGCGTGATTGGCTTCGTGGTCGGCAAGATCACAGCCACCTTTTCAGCACCGGCTTTTCCAAAATATGTCCTGCTCACGCCAATGGATTCTGTCGCCGGTTTTTTTGCCGTGCTCGTGATCTGCGTTCTAGCTAGCCTCGTCGCCATTCGCATGGCACTCAAGGTCGATCCGGCCGAAGCCATTGGAGGTTGAGATGAGTGGCAAAGGGATACACATCGAAAGTTTAAGCAAGCGGTATGGCGATGGTGACACCGCTGTCTTTGCCTTGAGAGACGTGAATATGCATGTTGCGCCTGGTGAAGTGGTGGGACTGATCGGCCCTTCCGGGTCCGGCAAGAGCACGCTGCTCAAGTGTCTGGGTGCGGTGATCGAACCGACCGCCGGTCGCATGACGCTGGGCGATGAAGTGATCTACGCCGATGGCTGGAAAGTCCGCGACCTGCGCGCCTTACGGCGTGACAAGATCGGTTTCGTTTTCCAGGCGCCGTACCTGATTCCGTTTCTCGATGTCACCGACAACGTGGCGCTGCTGCCGATGCTTGCAGGCGTCGCGAATGGAGAGTCACGCGCGAAGGCACTGGAATTGCTCACAGCGCTTGATGTGCAACACCGAGCTCGCGCAATGCCCTCGCAACTCTCCGGTGGCGAGCAGCAACGGGTCGCCATCGCGCGCGGACTGGTCAATCGTCCGCCGGTGATCCTGGCCGATGAACCCACTGCGCCGCTGGATTCCGAGCGCGCCATGGCTGTAATCCGCATCCTCAACGACATGGCCCGGAAGTTCGAGACCGCCATCATCGTCGTCACCCATGACGAAAAGATCATCCCCACATTCAAGCGCATCTACCACATCCGCGACGGCGTGACCCATGAGGAAGCTGGCGAAGGGCGGGAGTTCGAATGAGAGAACGATTGAATTACAGGAGAATTTCATGACCCACCGCAAACACAGCCACGCATTTGGAACTATCACCCTGACCGTTACGGCCTGCCTGCTTTTATGGGGTTTTCAGTTGCCAGCTTGGGCTGGTGACGCTACCCAGGTTGAGCCACTGGCGCTACGCAAGATCATGCAGGAACTCGGGCGCAACATGCAGGCTATTACCGGTGCGATTTCGCAGGAGGAATGGGTTCAGGTCGTTCAGCTCGCCCCAAAAGTTGCTGCACACCCCGAGCCACCGCTTACTGAAAAAATGCGCATCCTTGCTTACCTCGGCGCTGATGCGACCAAGTTCAGAAACTTTGACGCGCAGACTCACGAGGCGGCGCTGGCCATGAAGCTGGCTGCTGCGAGCAGCGACGGCAAGGCGGTGATCCAATCATTCGCCCACGTGCAGGAAAGCTGCTTGGGCTGCCACCAAGCTTTCCGTAAACCTTTCGTGGAGCATTTTTATGGAGCACGCTAAAACATGCCAGCGCCCCATCAGCCTCGAAAGACGGCTTGCGGCAACTTACCTGGTAGCTGGTCTGGTCACCGCCGGTCTGGCCGGCTGCGCCGCCGGCCCTGATTTTCAGCGTCCCACCGCACCCGATGTGGCTCGCTACACTGCAACACCGGTAGCTGATAGAACCGTGTCCGCTCCCACGCAGTTTGGCGAAACACAACGTCTAGTCGAAGGGCTTCCGATCGAAACGCAATGGTGGCAAAGCTTGGGTTCATCCGCACTCGACGGACTGATAAACGAAGCTTTCCATGTCAGCCCGACGCTGGCGAGCATCAGCGCCAATTTGCGACAGGCGCAGGAGCTTCTTGCCGCACAGGCGGGCTCGACGCAATATCCACAGGTAGATGTCGCACTGGGATCTCAGCGCCAGCAAATGAGTCCCAGTAGCCAAGGGTTGAGCGGAGACGCACGTCAATTCAGCCTCTACAACGCCAGCGTTGGCGTGCATTACAACCTCGATCTGGCTGGCGGCAACCGGCGCGCACTCGAAGCCTTGGCTGCTCGCGCCGACTACCGTCGCTTCGAACTGAATGCTGCGCGCCTGGCCCTTGCCGGCAACATGGCAACCGCTGCCATTACCCGAGCACGCCTCGCCGCGCAACTAGAAGCCACTACTGCCATTTTGCGCGTGCAGGATGAGCAACTGCGCCTAGCCCATGAACGCGTGCGTATCGGTCAGGCCTCACCTGATGAAGCGTTGAGCCTACAAGCTCAGGCGGAGCAAACGCGGGCAGAACTGCCTGCGCTGCGTAAACAACTGCAACAAACCGAACATCTACTGGCGGTGCTAGCCGGTCGTGCCCCAGGCACGGGTGGCATCCCGGCCTTCACTCTGGCCGATTTCACTCTACCCGTCGAGATGCCGCTCGTCGTGCCCTCAGAACTGGTGCGCCGCCGACCGGATATCCAGGCGTCAGAGGCGCTGTTGCATGCGGCCAATGCAGACTATGGTGTGGCTGTCGCCAAGCTCTACCCACAGATCAACCTGAGCGCCAACCTTGGTTCTCAGGCGCTGACCACCGGTGCCCTGTTCGGTGGTGGCTCGGCAGTGTGGGGCCTGGTTGCGCAGCTCACCCAGCCTCTTTTTAATCCAGGGCTACCCGCTGAAAAAAGAGCGGCGCTCGCCGCTTTTGATGCCGCCGTAGCCAATTACCAGAGCGTCGTATTGGAGTCTTTGCGTAACGTCGCCGACACCCTGCGCGCGGTGGAAAGCGATGCACAAACTTTGACTGCCCTCGCTGCCGCTGATATGGCTGCACAGGCCTCCTTGCAGTCGGTCGAGCGGCAATACCGGCTGGGCGCGGCCAGCTACCTGCAACTGCTCATCGCGCAGCAACAGGCACAGTCAATCCGGATCAATATGGTTGCGATCCAGGCACAACGCCTAGTCGATAGTGTTGCTTTATATCAGGCCCTGGGAGGTGGTGTCAGTTAAGACTATACCCTAACCTGATGTCAGATATTGAGCACAAACAACGTCAGAGTAGGGTATTAATTTATATTTATTGACACATTCAGCCAAGGGTAATAGATTTCATCCTGACATTTTTACCTTTGGAGGCATCTTGCAAGGTCAACGTATCGGCTACATTCGCGTCAGCAGCTTCGACCAGAATCCTGATCGACAACTGGAACAAATAGAAGTCGGCAAGGTATTCACCGATAAGGCTTCAGGCAAGGACACACAACGTCCCGAACTTGAAAGGCTGCTGGCCTTCGTCCGCGAGGGCGACACCGTGGTGGTGCATAGCATGGACAGGTTGGCACGCAACCTTGATGACCTGCGCCGCATCGTCCAAGGGCTGACACAACGGGGCGTGCGCATGGAGTTCGTCAAAGAAGGGCTAACGTTCACCGGCGAGGACTCACCGATGGCCAATCTGATGCTGTCGGTCATGGGAGCCTTTGCTGAGTTCGAGCGCGCTCTGATCCGCGAACGTCAGCGCGAGGGAATCGTGCTGGCTAAGCAGCGCGGGGCCTACCGGGGACGAAAGAAATCGCTGAACAGCGAACAAATTGCCGAGTTGAAACGGCGAGTTGCGGCAGGCGAGCAGAAAACCTTGGTGGCCCGTGACTTCGGCATCAGCCGCGAAACCTTGTACCAGTACCTGCGGGAAGACTGACCATGCCACGCCGCTCAATCCTGTCCGCCACCGAGCGCGAAAGTCTGCTGACACTGCCAGATGCCAAAGACGAACTGATACGGCACTACACGTTCAACGAAACCGACCTGTCGGTGATCCGTCAGCGTCGCGGCGCCGCGAATCGATTGGGCTTCGCCGTGCAGCTTTGCTACTTGCGATTCCCTGGCATCTTCTTGGGCGTCGATGATCCTCCATTTCTGCCCCTGCTGCGCATGGTGGCCGCACAACTCAAGGTGCCGGTGGGAAGCTGGAACCATTACGGCCAGCGCGAGCAGACACGGCGGGAGCACTTGGTCGAGCTGCAAACGGTGTTTGGATTCAAGCCCTTCACCATGAGTCATTACCGGCAAGCCGTGCATACATTGACCGAACTGGCCTTGCAAACAGACAAAGGCATTGTGCTGGCCAGCACCCTTGTTGAAAACCTGCGGCGGCAGAGCATCATCCTACCCGCCATGAATGCCATCGAGCGCGCAAGCGCCGAGGCCATTACCCGTGCCAACCGAAGCATCCATGCGGCATTGGCCGATTCCTTGATACCTGTCCATCGCCAGTGCCTGGACGAACTGCTCAAGCGCAAGGATGGTAGCAAAATGACGTGGCTAGCGTGGCTGCGCCAATCGCCCGCCAAGCCAAACTCGCGCCACATGCTTGAACACATCGAACGCCTCAAAGCCTGGCAGGCGCTTGACCTACCTGCTGGCATCGAACGGCAGGTACACCAAAACCGCTTGCTCAAGATCGCCCGCGAAGGCGGCCAGATGACGCCCGCCGACCTGGCCAAGTTCGAGTCGCAGCGGCGTTACGCCACCTTGGTAGCACTGGCCATCGAGGGCATGGCCACCGTCACTGATGAAATCATCGACCTTCACGACCGTATCATCGGCAAGCTGTTCAATGCGGCCAAGAACAAGCATCAACAGCAGTTCCAGGCTTCCGGCAAGGCGATCAACGACAAGGTGCGGATGTATGGGCGCATCGAGCGCACGCTGTTCATTCTGGATTGGCTGCAAAGCGTGGAGCTGCGCCGCCGCGTCTATGCGGGGCTGAATAAGGGCGAGGCGCTGGACGACACGTTGCTGCAATATCTGTCCCCGCTGGGGTGGGAGCATATCAACCTGACCGGCGATTACCTATGGCGCAGCAGTGCCAAGGTCGGTGCGGGGAAGTTCAGGCCATTGCGACCGCTGCCACCGGCTTAGCGTGCTTTATTTTCCATTTTCTGAGACGACCCCCTTATGGCAGCACTTTAAATTGAGTCTCATACAGTATCTGTTTTCTTTCTCTTCATCTCTCATGACCTGCTGCCCACTTACAGACTCCAGGGTAAAGCAAAAAATTCTCCACCGGTGAGCAGAGTATATTGCATATGCCAGTTTATGAGTGTATATATAGCATATGCTAATAAGGAGCCTTCATGCCAAGACCCAGAATTCCCCGTAACATCTGTGGCCGCCCTGCGGATACCTGTTTTAAGCCCAATGCGCGACCGATGAGCCAGCTTGAACATGTTCATTTAAAAGAAGATGAGTTTGAAGCGTTACGGCTGGTCGATTTACTGGGCATGCAACAGCAGGAAGCGGCTGTTGCAATGGGGGTTTCAAGGCAGACACTGGCCAATGTCCTGAAAGCAGCCCGTTTTAAGGTTGTGGACTGTCTCACTCAGGGCAAGGCCTTAATAATGCACTCTGAAAGGGAAGGAGTTACACAAGATGATCACAGCCATTCCAGTGAATGACGACCGGGTAGCAAATCATTTTACCAAAGCGAGTCACCTTGTCCTGGTGGATGAGCGCGGTGTGGAGCTCAGCCGGACAGAAAATCCCGCGCTGGGCGCAGATTGTTCAGGTAAACGGAAGCTGGTTGACCTGCTGGTTCAACAGCAAGTCAGCCGCGTTGTGGTCCGTAACATCGGGGAACGGATGCTGGGTAAATTACTGGGGCATCAGATCGCGGTGTACCAGACTGACTGTGGTCGTCGTTTGTTCACTGAACTGTGTGATCCGGATACCCGTGTTCTGACTGAACTGAATAAGCCGGAGCAGGGACGCCAGTCCTTTCATCATGAGGCGAAAGGGAAAAAATGCTGTCACTCTGACGGGAACACAGCAGAAAATGCGTGCCAGGGTGGGCGTCAGCATCATCACGGAAACGGGCGCTGTTGCCATTCATGAGTTTATTTCATCACGGGCGGTGATTTTTATCAGACCCGTATTGTGTATAAACCAGGAGCCGGAATGTGTGGAGGAGGCAGTAATGATGCCGGGGGAGCCCCTCAGCTGACTGAATTCCGGATGCCTCCCGTCAGTACAACCGGACGCTGAGCAGAAACAGATGAATTGTTATCTTGATGCCAGAAAGGCCCATACCTGTTGTATGGTCTGTAGTTCCCGCGACAACAACCCTGATACGGTGAACTTAATGTTTTCAGAGCACCCGGATGGCTCTGTATGTGCGGACTACACGGCCAATCACAGGCATCAGGGGTATACGGGTCTTTTACATGGCGGAATGACGAGTACCCTGCTGGATGCAGCAATGACTCATTGTTTGTTCATGCAGGGTGTGCAAGCCCTGACGGCTGAACTGACGGTAAGATTCATTTCACCCGTTTGTACCGGAGACAAACTGATGGTATGTGCCAGACTGCTTGGGCAACGCAGGGGGATTTACCTGCTTGAAGCATGGCTGACAAAAGGACAGCAGACAGTGGCACGTGCCACGGCGAAATTCATTGTTCCGTCGCAGGATATTGCTCTGGCGCATCGCTAGTGTGACAGACGACAGGTGTACCTGGTTATTATAAAAATTTGAGGCGTGTTTTGCTCAGACCGGAAAGAATAATCGCATATCGTATATTCCACTGAAACCGTGTAAGAGGTAGTTATGAGTAAACAAATCATTGATATTGGTATTGCTGAATCATCCCGGGTGGAGATTGCAGACGGCCTGTCCCGGCTTCTTGCTGACACCTATACCCTGTATATAAAAACACATTACTATCACTGGAATGTAACTGGCCCCATGTTTAACAGCTTACATTTAATGTTTGAAAATCAATACAATGAGCTGGCCACTGCCGTTGATGATATCGCTGAACGTATACGCTCGCTCGGATGCTTCGCGCCCGGCACATATCATGAATTTTCACGTTTAACAGCGGTTAATGAAGATAAGGATATTCCGGCAGCAAAAAACATGATTGAAAATCTTGTCCAGGGCCAGGAGACCGTGGTTAAAACTGCACGCTCCCTGTTCCCGCTCGTTAATAATGCGAATGATGAAGCCACAGCAGATCTGCTTACACAACGTATCCAGTTACATGAGAAAACTGCCTGGATGTTGCGTAGCCTGCTTGAATAATGTCACCACGTGGCAGCAGAAAAAACGGTTTGTCAGCCACAGGCTATTACTGACAGTGCAGAATCATCCGTGTTCCTGTGGCTGTTTTTTCTGACCGTCACAGTATTAAACACCATTGAATCAGTGGGTTAATCAGTGAATGCGTGAACGAGAAATACAGTCCGTGACGGGCATCATCGGCTGGTATATCCGGACCACTGTTGTTTTCCCGTTAAGGTATCGCAGGTTCCGGTCTGGCATTTCACAGCCTGAACAGGGTTAATGATGCACGGATAAAACGGTTTACGGGGAAAGCAGGATCATATTATTCGTTGTTATGGCTTCCTTTACCGGTGCCTGCCTGCGGGCAGTAGAGATCATATAAGGTATTTAACAACGTCATGATACGGTTATCCTCAATACGGTAATATACCATTTTACCTGCCCGTCGGGTCTCGACCAGCTTCAGGCGGCGCATTACACCCAGCTGCTGGGACAGGGTCGGCTGAGTGATACCGACCGCCGCTTCCAGCCCGGCCACATTCGCTTCCCCCAGGCTTAACTGACACATCAACAGCAACCGGTCGCTGTTGGCCAGTCCCCGTAAGACATCTGCTGCCCTCAGGGCCGCATTCTTCATATCTGTCTGACGTTTTGTGTCTTCATTCATGAGCATTGCTGATTTCTCATACTATGTGTTTTTATATAATATAATTTAGTATACTGACGGTATCGTAATTTTGCCATCGTGTTCGTCAGGTCTGCAGCGTCCTGCCGGCCCGGGGAAACGATTATATCTGGCAGGCATTTTTGCCCCGGGTGAACAGAGAGGATGTAATGAAAATAGTGATTGTTGGTGGTGTTGCCGGCGGGGCATCCGCTGCAGCCAGAGCTCGTCGGTTATCAGAGGATGTCAGTATTGTTGTGTTTGAACGGGGAAGCGATGTCTCTTTCGCCAACTGTGGATTACCTTATCATATAGGCGGAAAAATTCCTTTAAGGCAGTCACTGATTCTGAAAACCCCGGAGGATTTTAAATCCCGCTTTAACATAGACGTCCGTATCTGTCATGAAGTGACGTCAGTGGATCCGGTTAATAAAACGGTGACGGTTAAAAATCTGACCTCAGGGGAGGTCTATAGCGAAGAATGGGATCGTCTGCTCCTCAGTACCGGCGCCGCTCCGGTTGTCCCTCCTTTGCCCGGGCTACAGGAAGAGGGTGTCTTTACGCTGCGAAATCTTACTGACATGGATGCTATCCTGGGGTGGATTGAGCAACATCACGTAGCTCACACCACGCTTGTCGGGGGGGGATTTATCGGACTTGAAGTGATGGAGGCTCTGAGCGAACGGGGGATCAGTGTGACCCTGCTGGAGATGGGGGAACAGGTTATGGCTCCGGTTGATCCTGAAATGGCATCTGCCCTGCATCAGGAAATCCGGAGTCATGGCGTGGATCTGCGTCTCAGAACGGCGCTCACCGAGGTACTGCGGACAGAGACGGGATTCCGCGTTGCACTGTCTGAGGGTGGGTTTCTGCAGACCGACATGGTTATTCTCGCCATCGGGGTAAAACCTGAGAACAGCCTTGCCACAGGAGCCGGGCTCGCAGTGGGTAAACGGGGAGGCATAAGCGTCAATGCCTGTATGCAGACCAGTATCCCTGACATCTACGCCGTGGGGGATGCCGTTGAAACTCCAGACTTTGTCTTTCAGGAACCCGCTAATTTTCCTCTGGCAGGGCCCGCCAACCGCCAGGGACGCATTGCTGCTGATAACATGCTAGATCGTCACAGCCTTTACCATGGCAGTCAGGGGACATCCATTTGTAAGGTATTTTCGCTGAGTATTGGCAGCGTCGGTGCGAATGAAAAGCAGCTGAAAGTTCATGGCACCCGATACGAGAAGGTTTACGTCCATGCCGCTGATCATGCCGGTTACTACCCGGGGGCAACGATGATCAGTCTGAAACTGCTGTTCAGCCCCG
Source organism: Citrobacter sp. wls711 (assembly GCF_005281055.1). Taxonomy (NCBI): domain Bacteria; kingdom Pseudomonadati; phylum Pseudomonadota; class Gammaproteobacteria; order Enterobacterales; family Enterobacteriaceae; genus Citrobacter; species Citrobacter sp. wls711. The sequence goes on from NZ_SZXC01000033.1 coordinate 11,830, forward strand.
ATACCGGTAAAATTCTCGGGGCTCAGGCATCAGGGAAAAAAGGGGTTGATAAACGCATCGATGTCCTGTCTGTCGCACAGCGCGCGGGGCTTACCGTCAACGATCTCGAACATCTTGAGCTGACTTATGCTCCACCTTTTAACAGTGCAAGGGACGTCGTTAACCAGGCTGGTATGGTGGCGACAAATGTAATGAAAGGAGATACGGTCATATGTCATGTCAGCGATGTGTTACAACGGGAACCGGGCAGTTATTGTTTACTTGATATTCGCTCTCCTGCCGAACTGAAACAATTTGGCGAATATCCTGACGCGCTATCCATTCCACTGGATTCCCTGCGGGAGAATCTTGAAAAAGTGCCTAAAGATAAAGAGATTTTTATAGGGTGCCAGAGTGGCCTGCGCGGGCATGTGGCATACCGTATTCTTCAGGCCCACGGCTTCAGGACATATAATCTGAGTGGTGGCTTTATAACCTGGCAGGCGGTAACGGAGTCAATAAGTAAATAAGAGATGAGGTGCCATACACATGGCACCCTGAATCGCCACAGGTTTAACAGTGAAGTGGTCTGCTGAATTTGTTCACCTGAACAGAGGTGTGGACTGACCCCGCACCGTTATAAGGACAGTTATGAAAAAAATAACTTTTCAGATCAGGCATATAATGTCAGATTCATGGTCACTATAGGAATGGCAAGGACTGGATTTTCATTTTGCAGCCATCAGGCTGCTTAGTTCAGAGATAGGTCTGTGTAATGCGTAACTTCGTGACTCGATTGAGAGTATGGTTTCCGCCCCCACTCATCTTATTGCTGTTTTTCGTCACTGATGTGTTGACTGCAATCCCGCGTTTTACCTTCGACATCGTGAATATAGTGCTAAGCGTGTTGCTGACCGGTGTTTGTATTACCATGATACTGCACACCGCTTGGCAGATGAGCACGAACGGCACGACGCTTAATCCGCTTCATCCGGATAGAACCACCAAGCTGGTAACTGTCGGTTGTTACGCATGGAGTCGAAACCCTATTTACCTTGGAATGAGCGGGCTCCAGTTATCCGTTGCTCTCTGCTTTGGCAGCCTGGTGGGGATACTTGCTGTACCGTTGTTTATGTTTGTAGTAGCCAGATTACATATCCATGTTGAAGAGGTACAGCTTCGAAAACGTTTCGGGTTGGAATGGGAACGCTATACCCAACGGGTTCGTCGCTGGTTATAGCAACCCCGTGGTGTTGCAGGAGACAAATAACGTCGAAATCATAAAGAAAAGAATTCATCATCCTTGAGCTTTTATATCGTAATCGTAAACCAGGTGCCGTATGTAGCCATTGAGCCAGTGCTGGTACCTTAGGGAAGGTGCGAATAAGCAGGTCA
>NZ_SZXC01000026.1:0-231788 GCF_005281055.1 Citrobacter sp. wls711
GCGATAGCAACTTTCGCTGACAACAAACAACTGGCAGGCAAAACTTATGCTGACATTCCGGCTCCTGACCGCATCCTGCGCCATCAGCTTTCGACGCGATGGATTCACCACTTTTTTGCCATGGCTTCCTGAATGATTTCGGCTTTGAAGCACTCTTCAGCATACATTTTTTTGAGGCGGCGGTTTTCGTCTTCCAGCTCTTTCAAACGGGTCATCATGGAGGCATCCATCCCGCCAAAACGCGAACGCCACTTATAGAAACTGGCGTTGCTCATGCCATGTTCACGACACAGTTCCACCACCGGTGTTCCGGCCTCGGCCTGCTTCAGAATGGACATGATCTGGCTGTCAGTAAAACGTGATTTTTTCATAGAGATCTCCCCGGTTCAGATTATGAGAAAATTCTACTTATGAACACACCGGTTTTTCGGGGGATTACCCTAACACCCAATGTATTTTTACTTAAATCACTTTTATTTCAATAGGTTTCTCGGAAAAATATTTTCCGTATACATCCCATAAGTAGTACGATTAACGCTCAATACCGACATAATTAAGAGGGATTTTGATATGGCAATACCTGTGTATCTATGGCTTACCGATGATGCAGGAAATCAAGTTAAAGGCAGTATTGATGTGCATGGTAGAGAAGATTCTATAGAGATTTTAGAGCTTATGCATAATGTAGAGTTACCAACTGACGACAAAACCGGAAAGATCACCAGTAAGCGCCAGCATGGAGATTACGCACTAATCAAAGAAGTCGATTGTTCATCTCCTTACCTCTATCAAGGTGTATCATCCGGCAGAAAATTAAAACAAGCTGTATTGAAGTTCTACCGCATAAACTATAACGGACAAGAAGAAGAATACTTCCATGTAACAATGGATAATGTCAGAATTAATGAAATTGAACCTTTCATGTTTGACATAAAAAATCCTACATTTGAAAAACACAACCATCTTGAAGCATTCTATTTGGCATATGAAAAAATAACCTGGCATTATCTTGATGGAAATATAATTCATTCTGATTCATGGAACGAAAATAAGGAGGCAGCGTAATGACTTGGGTTTATAAAGTAAGCGCTCATAGCTTTTATCTGAATGGAACCTATCAATTTGATGCTAAATATTCTGGCAGACCTGGATATAAAAATGATTCTGCTAATGAGTGTGTAAAAGATAACGGCCCACTTCCTAGAGGCACTTACACTATCGGCACCGCTTTCTACCATCGTAGAACTAGAGCATGGACGATGAGACTTACGCCATACGTTGAAAATAAAATGTGTGGGCGTGATGGTTTTATGATTCATGGTGATAGTGCTGCCCATCCTGGAGAAGCTTCTGATGGTTGCATTATCCTTAACTTGCCATATCGTAAAATCATTGACGCTAGCAGCGATAAAGTTTTAGTAGTGGAAGATTAATTATGTTTAAAAAACTGTTAGTCTGTTCATTTGCTTTAATCCCAATATTTGCATATGCAAAAGATTATGGATGCGCCGCTGTTGGCTTATCAATGGAATCATCTTTATTTGATGCGCTATCAAAAGATCTAAAAATTGATACATCAACTGTTGATAAAACTAAAGCCAAAGTAGACATCATTGATATTTCTCCAATCTCTAAAACCTATGCGGAATCTTTAGCACGAATTGATTACAATAAAGATCCTAGTAAAGAGAAAACAGAAGATACATATAATAAGATTTATTTCTCTAGCTATTATTATAATGGCGTAAAATCTATCACAGCTAAATACACTTATATGAATGAGGCGAAAAAAAAGATGTATTTATTGCATCCAGCCTGATGAATAAGGATGAATGCTCTATTAGATTTAATGGATACATCACGTTGTCAAGAGAGTTTTGACACTTATGGGGCAGTAATGCCCCTCTTAAAAAGAGTTCTTTGGAATTACAACCATCTCATTAACCCCCTATCCTAATACATAAAGTATTTTCGAGATAAAACACCTGCAACCTGATCAACAATTTAAAAGTTTCTCAATGTAAATCAGCCTTCAAAATAGCGCATTCACTTTTTGATAAAATCGCTTATTTGATTAGTAGATTTTTCAATCTTAACGAATTAGAGGATGATTCTCGAATCAGTATAGACAGTCTATTTAGTGGCTTTAATGATAAGGGGTCAAGAAATGGATGGAAACCGCATAAGAAACTGAAAAACAACAACAATCATTTCATTCACGCTTTATTCTACATTTTGAAAGTTATCCGTGATGTGCAAAATTAAACTCCTGTTTCGAAATGGTTCGACCCCGATGCTGTAGAATTTTCTGATATTAGAAATGCAATGGAGCATCGCTCTCTAAAATAGTTGATGATTTCAGAGATGAGCTTGCTACATCACACAATAGCTATCATGATGAAGAATTAAGGATTCATGAAAAAGAAAAACTATCGCCTCACTCTCTTTTAATTCCAATAAGCCAATTTGAATTAAGGCTTATGCAACTCATTGGGTTATCACGAAATTCAATTATGTATTTATCTCTTGCAATACACTTTGAAGAGCGCAAACGTCCAAAAGACGGTATCTATATGCCGAGAGAAGTTCCTTTAAAGCAGAAATTTGAATAGGTTTCCTATCACATGGACATGTAATTTATTGTTTATTATATGATTATTCAGACCTACGCTGGCATTATCCAGATCAGGTGGTACGGGTATTTCTCAGCCTTCACGAGGAAGGGCGCCCGAGTCATTGTTACTTGTAAAACAATAAGTTATACATAAAACATGTATCAAGATAGTGATACCGGGTGTATAGAGCAGGTGCAAGGAGTTTCAATCAATTTCACAATTCACGCGCTCAATTTCTCTCCGATGAAGAAGAGACAATTTATATAGCTGCAATAAATAAAAGTCTGATAACGAAATTAGCTAATAAAATGAAGGTGACAATATTTAAATTTTTATTTCGCCATAATTATATTTTAAACAACTCAGCCAATAGATTTTTAAAAATAATTAAAAATGGGTTGAAAAATTTGTTAACTCATTTTGTAGCTATCCCCCTTTATAACGAGACTCATTCCTCTTTTCGGACAAGCCAATCGTTAGCTTTCTATTTAATGTAGGTGGATAAATCACCTATTTAAAGATAACTTATCTACATGTAAACATTAAATAAAAAACACACACCCTAAAACCATAGCCCCGGATACTTTTTTGTGATCTCTGTCGCCATCTAAATCATTGAGCTATCAGATAGTTATTTCACTTCACTAAAAAAATTATTATTTAAAGATTAATCTGTATTGATTTATACCGATAACCGCGGTTAGGCTTTATATCGATCAAACAACATTGATGCTTCATATGGATAAAAAGGTTTTTGTCTATACCTCTTAAGGTTAACAATAACATGACAAAAGGAGTGATTGTTTCCGCAATCGTCTCTTTATGCCTTGTAGCTCCAGGTGTATTTATCAGGTGATGTATAACATCGTCATTTTAAAAATGGCGAGTTATTGTAATAATAATTAATTATAGGCTTGGAAATGAAGTATAATAAATTAATGATGATAGCTATCGTAGCAGGCGCTTTTTCACTTTCCGGTTGTAATCTGGAAAAACAATATCTTGATGATTGTGAAGCTAACGGCATTGATCGTACCGCGTGCTTTGAGCAATATCATGCTGATAATCGCGCCAACGCCGATCGGTACCAGGTTTACACAGAGAATAGCCGTAAACTGGACGCGAAAAAACATTCTCATCATAACTAAGGTTTATCATGAAAACTAAATTAGCCCTGATTGCTCTTGTATGCTCTTTCGCCGTTATGCCTGCCCATGCAATTAATGCACACTATCGCGCTCAATTAGAGCGTTCTGGTTGCACACAAGTTAGTGATGGTGATGGGACTTGTGATATTCACAAAACCAAAGCGCAAAATGCGAAGGCTAAATCAGGCTCTAACGCATTTACTGCTGATGCCGATCACGTACTAAATCAACCAATTTCTACCAGTGCTGAATATCTCCTTGCTAAAGGATGGAAACCTAATAACGGTTTATGGAAGAAACAAGGTTATGTACTCTCTCTTAAAGTTGAAGCCGATACAGTCGTAAAAGCCCAACTTTCCAAGGGGTAAACAATCATAAGGCGACTTCGGTCGCCTTTATTGATTGAAGATAGTAAAGATGCTGACATCTTGCGATGTCGTCCTGTGACTGCATCACAACAAACTGATGTAAATTGCAGAGCAGCAGCGGTATTGCTAAATTGCGGTTCAACGTTGCCGCCTGCTCGTACTTCATTTACACTTTTTACGAAATAACTGGAGTTCTCACAAAATAGTGCTTGTCAGATATCCTGTAAGCCCGGAATGATACACGACCGTTGTTGACGACCCGAATGAGTAGAGAGGATGGGTATGAAGAATAAAATGTTGCTGGGTGCACTGTTGCTCGTAACCAGCACCGTCTGGGCAGCGCCTGCCGCCATCGCAGCCCCTAAAGGCATCGATAAATATGAGCTGAGCGGCTTTATTGCTGACTTTACCCATTTCAAACCCGGTGACAAGGTTCCGCCCCTGTATCTCACCGAAGAATACACCATTAAGCAGTGGAACCTGCGCAACCTACCCGCACCGACGGCAGGCACCCACTGGACCTACATGGGCGGCGCGTATGTGCTGGTCAATGATGCCGACGGGAAAATCATTAAAGCCTACGATGGCGAGATTTTTTATCACCGGTAAAAGTATTCACCTCCTCTAAAAGAGGAGGTGAATATAAATGCTATCAATAACGCTTATTGATAATTTATTTTAAATATAACTTTGCTATCCACAGCCCCTGCTGTTGGAATATTATTATTTGTTCGCGCATATTCTGCGGAAACAGGTAATATAAATTGCGAATCAATTTTTTTGTATTTACTCAAGGATAACAAGCGATCTCCTTTAGACAGTCGCGCTTTAGAAGGCTCGTTATATATTTTGAACCCAATGTTTTGAGCGCCATTACTATTACTATTTATTAAAATATCCCCTGAAGGCCCCCAATCACCGTCCGTAATAGAAAGTGACACTGGATTGCTTGTCGCCCCCAATATACCATTACAATTTAAAATAATATTTTGAGGTTGACTTCTTTTGGTTTCTCCTGCCAGCAATTCCTTAGTTGTGATATCATCCATTTGAATAAAATACATTGCACTTGAGAAATCACATGTAGTGGCACGATGAACGATATTAACCGTTAAGTTACCAACATATTTATTAGCACTAGTATTAATGCACCAAAAAATGAACCATGTACATTTATCTGATGAAATCGTAAACGCATCATTTATCGTAAATGAATCGCCTGAAATATTTTCATCAGCTGATGTTGTTTGCGGCAAATACTCCATCTTAACTGTTAATTCTTTATTTATAGCTGATGCTGGGTAATATGTATTGTAGATAAATAGTTCATTAAAGGATTCACCAGCATTGAAATATATTTTGAATTTTATACCCTGAGGTCCTCCAATACTGAAAACCTTCTTATCAATCTGACTTTGAAAAAGCATTTTTTCGTCACCTGCATAACAGGTAAAAGGTTCGACGAAAGATAAAGTTATCTTACCTGCTGCCTGCAAATTTTCAGGTTGAAATTCCACATTATAACTTTTGGTATCTGTTTTCGATTGCAATATACCGTACTTACAACTACCATATGAAAATGTTGAAAAAAACAACAAAAATGTAAGGAATATAAATTTATTCATCATACTTCCCCTCACCGACAAATATAAACTTTACTTTCATCAATCGTTTTGCCGAAAGCGATTGAGCATGAAAGTCCCTGTTGTTTATCGACCGCCACTTTTATCTCTGACGGCACTTCATTAGTGCGAATAAAGAGCTGGCTTCCCTGGCCTACTACGCCAATATTGTGTCCATGATTATCTTCAACTTCGTAGCCAAACGTCAGCGGTGAGCCATCAGGACGTAGTGCCCGGATGTACCAGGGTTTGCGTTGGTCAGTATCAAACCTTGCCAGCACTACTGCTCCGCGATACGGGGCGGCGCTGCGACGGTTGCCTTGCAGGTCGGTTTCACTATTGGTATTGGAGACATCCAGCATCAGGTGGTTTTCACGATATGGCGTCAAGCCATCGTAAACGACCACGCCATTACGGTTGGTGGTACGGTATTTCTGCCCATTTACATACGCCCCTTCCAGACCCGGCGCATGCATCACGGCGAAGGTTTCTGACAACCGGTTGGCTAAATTCACCCCTCCCGACCAGGCCACAAGGCCACCCGAAATGCTGCCGCCTGCTTGCGTATATTTACACGACTGGCTGTAGTTGCCGTTCAACGTCGCGATCGGCGCATTCCAGGTCAGATTACCGCCCGCCGTTGTCTCGCTGTCCTGTCGTTGATGGCTGAGGTTGACGCCATAGTTAAACTGATCGCGACTGCCTGCGGTGCCGGAAAGTCCGGTATTGTTAGAGGCAAAGCCATCATCGTCAAAGGTGGTCGAGTTCGATACATATAGATGCCGGCGCGGAGCGCTAATATCATCTCCCCAATCGAATGGAATGGAGATAAAGACGTTAAAACGCTTATCTTCGTGATGATCCTCGTTGTAAGTCTGACTGGCTGAAAAAGTATAGCTAATCCGTTGCCAGCTATTAGAATAACTCAACTGATAATCTTTACTGTTGCCGCTACGCCCCCAGTAATCGCGCCACAGCGTACTGAGCGAAAACGAGCCCCAACCTTGCGGCAAAGACTGGCTGACGTTAGCCGAAAAACTGTTCTTACGACCAAAATCATTCTGATAATAGTCCGCGATGTCGTACACATCATTTTCATCACGATAATAACTGTTTTTATTATTTGCCCAAACGTGATCGTTAAAAGTGCGATAGTCTTTGGAAGAATAGCGATACGCCGCCAGACCAAAACGCGTGGCGGTTTGCGTCAAATATTTATTATAAGCAATCTGGTAGCTCTGCCCATCAAACACATCGCCATTGTCCTGCTGACTGTGGGACTTTGTGGCATCGACAGAAATTGCGCCAATACGCGTATTCCAGCCGGTACCCAACGTAAACGCATTATAGTTATCCGCCAGCATGGTACCGCCGTACAGCGTTAACAAATTATTCAGCCCATATTGATAGCTCATCTGTGCAAAGTCTGTCTGGTTGCTGGCCCCTTCAATATGGCTACGCCCGGCGGCAAAATCATATTTTGACACCCCGGGCTGCAGCATATTGGGCACCGCAGCGTACGGCACAAGATAAGTTGTTACCGATCCGTCAGCCTCTTTAATACTGACGTCAAGATCAGCACCACCGCCTGCAAGCTGCAAATCAGCAATAGAGAACGGGCCAGGTGGAACCTCTTTCTGGTAAACGACAAAGCCGTTCTGTTCGATGGTGACCAACGCGTTGCTTTGCGCAATCCCCTGAACCCGCGGCGTAAAATTCTGCTTTGAGTTTGGCAGCATCTGCATATCGCGATACAACCGTACGCCACTAAAGCGGACCGCATCAAAAATATCCGATGAGGTATACATATCCCCGGCACGCAGAGTGCCCAAAATTTGCGGGATGCCACGCTCCAGATACAACGTGTTGCTTTTCCACTCCCCGCTGCTGTCATCGGTTTTGTTATAGCTGGCGTCCGAATGCAGCTGCCAGCCCAGCAGGTTTAATCCGCTGGTAAAGCGGGCATAGGTGCTTTTACTGTTACCTGAATCTTTATAGTCGCTGTAATACTGGCTGGCGTAATACGAGGTATAAAAGGCATTGATGCCACGATCCCAGTTTTCTGGAGGAACATAGCCATTCTCCAGTTCATCCACAAAGGCCTGCGGGACGCTGAGATCCAGGCGAAACGTGCCGACATCCCAGGCATAACTGCCTCCTTGCACCGCCAGCTTCAAGGTTGGGCATTCATTCTGCTTGTCCAACGCTTGTGTATTTATCCCCAGACGCGTTAATGCGTCGCGAGATAAACAGGTGTCATCCGGGTTATCCTTAACGATGATGTCATACTTGCCCCGCCACTGTTTATTGACATAGATATCGAAGTCATATTGCCCGGGTAGCGGTTGATTATCATCGAGGCGGAAATCGGAAACCTTCTCACCCTTCATACCGCCCATCATAAAGTGAGTGTCAAACGTTTCTTCTGCGGCGTGGGCGTCGATACCGAGCAGCAACAGTAATACCGCCGCAGCAATCGGAGTCATCCTTAACATAATCAACTCCTGTTATTTTAGGCTGACGTTATCGCTGATATAATTACCGTGGTCGTCAATAATGGTCATTTCATACTGATTAGCATTAGCGCCTTTTAGTGCCACATCTGAACTCGAAAGCGGGGCAAGCATAATGCTTTCGTTGTTTATTTTGACATTACCAGCTTTAACTTCCGTCACCGTAATCCAGTTAGCGGCATCATTCTTAATGGAATAAATACTGCCGCTACGTTTCATAGACAGTTTTTGAAACGTAAACTTATTAACTGGTGAGATACCTTTAGGTCGATAAAATAGTTTAATCCTATTCTGCATCGCGAACTTGAGTACATTTTTTCCTGCGCTGTCAGGATTGTTCGGAGGAATATCCAGTACATTGAGGTAAAAAAGACTCTCTTTATTATTGGGCAACATATTGGGCATTTTTTTAATTTTCAACTGCTGGCCTGATTTGGCCGCTACTTTAGCAACCGGAGGAGTCAGCAGAAAAGGGACCTGGATCTTTTCTGGCGGTAAAGACATATCGCCATCATCAATCCATGACTGTACCAGCGATGAACGCTCTACCTGGTTCATTAGTTGCACCAACACTTCATTTTTTTCCGCAGGGTAGATAATGCGAGTACCGTAGATCACAATGCCCGCATGCGCGGGCAGGACTATCGATGCAATGAGTATGACTGCGAGTCCTTTCATTTTGATGCCTCTTATACTTAAGTTTATTCTCTACAGTCGGTGACCTGCGTAAGGGGAATCTTCATCCTTAGCAAAGAGATGAAAAACGTCGACGGCAATGCCGCCGACCTGAAATCAATCCTCAGAAACACGCAAAACTAAATTTGAAATGACATCGCCTGCAGCCACATCATTGCTGGTTAATTTCAAATATTTCGCACTAAAAGGAATTGAATAATCTCCTGCACCATTTTTATAGTTTGAAATATCTAATGGTTTGGATACATCAAGTTCTGTAGCTTCTGACCCTAAATATAAATAATAACCTACAGTCTCATTACCGCTTTTAATTGCTTTGTCATTACCAGGGATTTTACCTCCACTGATTAATGAGAGTTTAATTTTTGATGAATCTCCAGAGCACTTAATTTTAAGTACGTTACTGGTTACACCTACTGCATCGTTATACGTTGAATATATAGACAATGCTGAAAAAACGCTGGTTGGTACAGTAGGCATATTTATACTTACAGAGTCACCACCTGTTTCGAATGTGCATGGTGCCCCAGTTACTCTCCCTGTGATTGTTAATTGTCCTGTTTCGGTATCAGCAGCAAACGCCCCAGCGCTCATAAATACAGCAGACAGTACAGCAGCAGAAATAATTGAACGTTTCATAGTATCTTCCTTAATGAATTAATTTCTATTTGTTAAGAGGGTTCAACTCTTGAAATTAAATTCGCACACCATAAACGTTACCGCAATGTAAACACTTTGTTTTATTGATTTAAAACAAGTTATAAACTGCAATATAATTACAACAAATAAGTAATGGCGAATACTATTTTTTCATTTAATAAATTAGCGTAATTAATCATTCGATATTATTCATGAAGACAATAAAAAAGCACCAATCATTCATAATTATGATTAGTGCTTAATAGTAATTTCCATATATTAATCGTAACGGCTTAACACTATTTGCCGAGCAGCATCCCCTTTCAGGGGGGCAACCTCGGTCGCCACGCCTCTTACAGGATGAGACGCTACCTCGCGGATGTTTGGAGTTAAGGTGGTGATACCACAGCGTTGTTGCACTTTATTGTTGACAACATCAGCGCTACACGTCGGTTCAGTCACCCTGCCACTGATGGTTAATGTGGCAGTATCAGAGGCGAAGACAGATGAACTCATTCCATAAGCCAGAGTAATAAGTCCCAACAATAAACCAATTTTCATTGCATTCATTATTCCTGTATGGGGTGGGAAACAGCGCATTCGCCGTCGGTCCGGTTAATTATGGGTTAACTTCCTTGCTAAAACCAATTGAGATTGTAGATTAATTGGTTTGATTTGATCAATTGCAATGATGCATTGAGGTGATTTATTCGGAAAAAGACATGAATTATACAGGCAGGATAAACAATATTACGAAGTTTTTTCACTCTAAGTATTCACCGCATCAATAATACATTGATGCGGTGAATATCTGTAACGCTATAAATTACACAGCGCGGAAGGCAATCTCACCGGGGATAACTTCACCCTGCCAATACAGCTGTGCGGCGATACGTCCTGCCAGATCACGGTAAATCGCAGTGAATTCGCTGTCAGGACGGCTAATAACCGTTGGTGTACCACGATCGAGATCTTCACGCAGTGAAATGTGCAGCGGCATTTGTCCCAGCAGTTGAGTACGATATTGCTCCGCCAGCTTCTGCGCGCCACCGGTGCCGAAGATCGGCTCATGATGACCACAGTTGCTGCAGATATGCATACTCATATTCTCAACGATGCCCAGAACCGGCACTTCCACCTTCTCGAACATCACAATGCCTTTTTTCGCATCGATAAGCGCAATGTCCTGCGGCGTGGTAACCACCACCGCCCCCGTGACCGGAATGTTCTGCGCCAGCGTCAGCTGAATGTCACCGGTGCCCGGCGGCATATCCAGTACCAGATAATCGAGATCTGGCCATAACGTTTCTTGCAGCATCTGCAGCAGCGCTTTACTGGCCATCGGGCCGCGCCACACCATGGCGTTATCGTCAGTAACCAGATAACCAATGGAGTTGGTTGCCAGGCCATGAGACATAATCGGCGCCATATGGGTGCCGTCCGGTGAGGTCGGACGCTGATTTTCTGCACCGAGCATCGTCGGGATAGACGGGCCATAAATATCGGCGTCGAGAATACCGACCTTCGCCCCTTCCGCAGCAAGCGCCAGCGCCAGGTTAACGGCGGTCGAGGATTTGCCTACTCCACCTTTGCCCGAGCTAACGGCAATGATGTTTTTCACACCGTTGATGCCCGGCTGGTTTTTCACGCGTTTCAGCGTCGCAATGTTGTGCGACAGCTTCCAGTCAATGGCTTTCGCGCCGGTGATACGCAGTAGATCGGCACTGCATTGCTCTTTTAATACTTCAAACGCGCTGTGCCAGACGAACGGCATCACCAGCTCAACGTGCAGCGTGTCATCCATCCAGGCGACATGGTGCAACGCTTTTAGCGTCGTCAGATTATGCTTCAGGGTTGAATGTTGAAAATTCGCCAGCGTCCCGGCGACCATAGCGCGCAGGGTTTCTGGTGATTTGGCCTGGGATTGTGCGTTCATCCCGACTCCTTTTTGTTGTTCTGAAAGACGATTGTCACCAGCTAGTTTACTCCAACCGCGACAATTATTCATTTACGGATAAATGCCCTTATCACTTGGCGCAGTAATTACCATTTTGGTACTATCAAAGCCCTTTTCACTACAAAAGAAGTAATTGCCCACTATGACTCAAGTCGCGAAGAAAATTCTGGTAACGTGCGCGCTGCCGTACGCCAACGGCTCCATCCACCTCGGCCATATGCTGGAGCACATCCAGGCTGATGTCTGGGTCCGTTACCAGCGAATGCGCGGCCACCAGGTAAACTTCATCTGCGCGGACGACGCACACGGTACGCCAATCATGCTGAAGGCTCAGCAGCTTGGCATTACACCAGAGCAGATGATCGGTGAAATGAGTCAGGAGCATCAGACTGATTTTGCAGGGTTTGATATCAGCTACGACAACTACCACTCCACGCACAGCGATGAGAACCGGGAGCTGTCCGCGCTTATTTACACGCGCCTGAAAGAAAACGGTTTTATTAAAAACCGCACGATCTCCCAGCTGTACGACCCGGAAAAAGGCATGTTCCTGCCGGACCGTTTCGTTAAAGGCACTTGCCCGAAATGTAAGGCTGCGGATCAGTACGGCGATAACTGCGAAGTGTGTGGCGCGACCTACAGCCCAACCGAACTTATCGAGCCGAAGTCCGTGGTGTCTGGCGCGACGCCGGTCATGCGTGACTCCGAACACTTCTTCTTTGACCTGCCGTCATTCAGCGAAATGCTGCAGGCATGGACGCGCAGCGGCGCGTTGCAGGAACAAGTTGCGAACAAAATGCAGGAGTGGTTTGAATCCGGCCTGCAGCAGTGGGACATTTCCCGCGACTCACCGTACTTCGGTTTTGAAATCCCGAATGCGCCAGGCAAATACTTCTATGTCTGGCTGGATGCGCCGATTGGCTATATGGGCTCGTTCAAAAACCTGTGTGACAAGCGCGGCGATACCACAAGCTTTGATGAATACTGGAAAAAAGATTCTGACGCCGAGCTGTATCACTTCATCGGTAAAGATATCGTTTATTTCCACAGCCTGTTCTGGCCTGCCATGCTGGAAGGCAGTAACTTCCGTAAACCGACTAACCTGTTCGTCCATGGTTATGTGACGGTGAACGGCGCGAAGATGTCAAAATCTCGCGGAACCTTCATTAAAGCCAGCACCTGGCTGAAGCACTTTGATGCCGACAGCCTGCGCTATTACTACACGGCGAAGCTTTCTTCACGTATCGATGACATCGACCTGAACCTCGAAGATTTTGTTCAGCGCGTTAACGCCGACATCGTCAACAAAGTGGTCAACCTGGCGTCCCGTAACGCGGGCTTTATCAGTAAGCGTTTTGACGGCGTACTGGCGGCTGAACTGGCCGATCCGGCACTGTACAAGACCTTTACCGACGCCGCGACAGTGATTGGCGAAGCGTGGGAAAGCCGCGAGTTCGGTAAAGCCATTCGTGAAATTATGGCGCTGGCCGACGTGGCTAACCGCTACGTTGACGAACAGGCTCCGTGGGTTGTCGCCAAACAAGAAGGCCGTGACGCCGATCTGCAGGCGATTTGCTCCATGGGTATTAACCTGTTCCGCATCCTGATGACCTACCTGAAGCCGGTTCTGCCAACGTTGAGCGAGCGTGTCGAAGCATTCCTGAACAGCGAACTGACCTGGGATGCCATCCAGCAGCCGCTGCTCGGCCACAAGGTCAACACCTTCAAAGCGCTGTACAACCGCATCGACATGAAACAGGTTGAAGCCCTGGTTGAAGCATCAAAAGAAGAAGTGAAAGCGGCTGCCGCACCGGTTACCGGCCCACTGGCGGACGACCCAATTCAGGAAACCATCACCTTTGACGATTTTGCCAAAGTTGACCTGCGCGTGGCATTGATCGAAAACGCCGAGTTCGTTGACGGTTCCGACAAACTGCTACGCCTGACCCTGGATCTGGGCGGTGAAAAACGTAATGTCTTCTCCGGCATCCGTTCAGCCTACCCTGACCCGCAGGTGCTGATTGGCCGCCAGACCATTATGGTGGCTAACCTGGCACCGCGTAAAATGCGCTTCGGCATTTCTGAAGGTATGGTGATGGCCGCCGGACCTGGCGGGAAAGATATCTTCCTGTTAAGCCCTGACGAAGGCGCCAAACCTGGTCAACAGGTGAAATAAACAAAAAAAGCCGGATTATTATCCGGCTTTTTTTTGCCCGTTAGCGTTACGCATGCACGGACCTGCGGGTAGTAAATCACGCTTTCCTGTGATGTACCCGGTGAGTCAAACCACGCAGGAAATAACGTAAAAACTGGTCTCCACACTCGCGGTAGTTTTTATGTTCCGGCGCACGCATCATGGCGGTAATTTCCGGCATCGACACACGGAATTTCTGCTCGGTCATAATGGCCAGAATATCATCGGTTTTCAGTGAAAAGGCAATACGCAGCTTTTTCAGCACCGTATTGTTGTTCACCCGACGCTCAAGCGCCAGCTCCGGCGCCGAATCATCTTTACCGCGCAGATGGTAGATCAGGCCGTTTAGAAAACCGGAGAGAATGATGTCCGGGCAACGAATAAACCCGTCTTCATCTTCTTTCGTCATCCAGGTGTCGAAACCTGCGGCGGTGGATTCCATGTCAGCGAGCGCAAGGATCCGCACCATGTCGTTATTGTTCGCTTTCAGGGTGTAGCGCAGGCTACGAAGAATGTCGTTACTTAGCATAGAGCCTTCAACTGTCGGTGATGCAATGGCGCGCAGTGTACCAGTTTTACAGACCAATCGCCTCTTTTAGGCTTTTAAGATAACGGCGGCTCACCGGCACGGTCAGGCCGTTACGTAAAATCAGCTCGGCCTGGCCGTTATCTTCCAGGCGAATCTCCTGCAGCTGCGCCATGTTCACCAGGAATTGTCGATGGCAGCGCAACAGCGGCGTGCGGCTCTCCAGCGTTCTCAGCGTAAGCTCGGTAAAGCCTTCTTTGCCGTCGCTGCTGGTGACAAAAACGCCGCTCATGCGGCTGCTGACAAACGCAACATCATCCATTTGCAGCAGATAAATGCGGCTGTGACCGGAACACGGAATAAATTTTAGCGCCTGCTGGTTTTCCGGCAGCACCGACACATCCTGCTTCGTGCGCTCCTGGTGTAAACGGATCAGCGTTTTCTCCAGCCGGGTCTCTTCAATCGGCTTGAGCAAATAATCAAAGGCATGCTCTTCAAAGGCTTTCACCGCATACTCATCAAATGCGGTGAGAAAAACAATATACGGACGGTGTTCAGGATCGAGCATGCCCACCATTTCCAGACCGCTAATACGTGGCATCTGGATATCGAGAAACAGCACATCAGGGCGCAATTTATGCACCGCGCCGATGGCCTCAACGGCATTCGAACATTCCCCCACAATCTCAATGTCGCTTTGCTCCTGCAACAGGATCCGCAGATTTTCCCGCGCTAACGGTTCGTCATCCACAATCAACACTTTGATCATGCCAGTTCCTCCAGGGGAAGTCGTAAAGTGATTCGGGTAAAGAGGTCAGGTTCACACACTACGCTGATGCCAAAATCATCGCCAAACCGTTCACGCAGTCGCTTATCCACCAGATTCATCCCCAGCCCGCTGGCCTCGGTTGTCGGCAGATACAGGCCGGCATTATCTTCGATATCCAGCATCAGATACTGCCCTTCTCGCCGGGCGGTAATGGAGACTTCACCAGTATCAAGTAGCTGAGAGGTGCCGTGCTTAATCGCATTCTCGACAATGGGCTGCAACGTAAATGCTGGCAATTGCTGATGCGAAAGTTCATCCGGTACCGTTAAAGTGACCTGTAGGCGCGACTGAAAGCGCGCCTTTTCAATTTGCAGATAGGCGTTAACGTGTTCAATTTCATCTGCCAACGTCACAATTTCTGACGGCCGTTTGAGGTTTTTGCGAAAGAAGGTCGACAGATATTGCACCAACTGACTGGCCTGCTCGCTGTCGCGGCGAATCACCGCTTTAATGGTATTGAGCGCATTAAACAGAAAATGGGGATTCACCTGCGCATGCAGGAGCTTAATTTCTGACTGCGTGAGCATCGCTTTTTGCCGTTCATATTGCCCGGCAAGGATCTGCGCTGACAGCAACTGCGCAATCCCTTCACCAAGCGTGCGGTTGATCGAACTAAATAAGCGGTTTTTGGCTTCATACAGTTTGATGGTCCCCATCACCCGCTGGTTTTCACCACGCAAAGGGATCACCAGCGTCGAGCCTAATTTGCAGTGCGGATGCAGCGAACAGCGGTAAGGTACCTCGTTGCCGTCGGCATACACCACTTCGCCGGTATCAATCGCTTTTTGGGTATAAGAGGATGAAATCGGCCTGCCTGGCAGATGATGGTCGTCACCAATTCCGGTAAAGGCCAGCAGCTTATCGCGATCGGTTATCGCCACTGCACCAATGTCCAGCTCCTCATACAGTACCTGGGCCACTTTCATGCTGTTAACCTCGTTAAACCCCTGGCGCAATATGCCTTCCGTTGAGGCGGCAACTTTTAGCGCAGTGGCTGAAAACGCCGAGGTGTATTTTTCGAACATGGCCCGTTTGTCGAGCAAAATACGCATAAATAAGGCCGCACCCACGGTATTGGTGACCATCATCGGCGCAGCAATATTACTCACCAGATGCAGCGCATTATCAAAGGGACGCGCAATCAATAAAATGATCAGCATCTGCACCAGTTCGGCAAAAAAGGTGATCGCGCCCGCCGTCAGCGGGCTAAAGACTTTATCAGTGCGACCGCGACGGGTCAGTACGCTGTGTACCAGCCCGCCGAGCAGTCCTTCAACAATGGTCGAGATCATGCAGCTCAGCGCGGTCATTCCGCCCATCGAATAACGATGCAGGCCGCCAGTCAACCCGACCAGCCCCCCAACCACCGGGCCGCCAAGCAAGCCGCCCATCACCGCGCCAATCGCACGGGTGTTGGCAATGGAGTCTTCAATATGCAGCCCCAGGTAGGTACCCAGAATGCAAAAGATGGAAAAGGTGACGTAGCAAAGGAGTTTGTGCGGCAGCCGGATAGTGACCTGCATCAGCGGGATAAATAAACGCGTTTTGCTCATTAACCACGCAATAACAAGAAACACGCACATCTGCTGTAGCAGCAGCAACACCAGATTAAACTCGTACATACCCGCCAACCACAGTCTTCTTAAAAGCGCGTAACATACATGGGCTGCGCGTAACTTTCTTTGAACTGTTGCAAAAAATGAGGAATTTGTGAGAACGGTCACTCAAAAACGTGGGTATGACTACAAAATCACCCATTCTGTGAGCAAAAAACAGACAAAACTACCTGGTTCGCAAAAGAGCGTCTAAAGTAAAACTGGGACCTCGCGAGCAAGAGTGAGACAACAAATGGCGCTTTACACCATCGGTGAAGTGGCTTTGCTTTGTGATATTAACCCTGTCACTTTACGTGCGTGGCAGCGGCGATATGGATTACTGAAACCGCAGCGCACAGACGGCGGTCATCGTTTGTTTAACGACGCGGACATCGACAGGATCCGCGAGATCAAACGCTGGATAAACAACGGTGTGCAGGTCAGTAAGGTTAAAATGTTGCTCAGCAATGAGAACATTGATGTGCACAACGGCTGGCGCGAGCAGCAAGAAACGCTGTTGAGCTATTTGCAAAGTAATAATTTGCATAGTCTGCGATTGTGGATCAAAGAACGTGGCCAGGATTATCCCGCCCAGACGCTGAACACCCATCTGTTCATTCCGCTGCGGCGACGCCTGCAATGTCAGCAACCTATTCTTCAGGCACTGCTCGGCAT
The DNA here is from genome assembly GCF_005281055.1 of Citrobacter sp. wls711. Classification (NCBI taxonomy): domain Bacteria; kingdom Pseudomonadati; phylum Pseudomonadota; class Gammaproteobacteria; order Enterobacterales; family Enterobacteriaceae; genus Citrobacter; species Citrobacter sp. wls711. The sequence continues at coordinate 17,378 of NZ_SZXC01000026.1, forward strand.
TCTTGACGGCGTGCTGATTAACTACATTGCGATTTGCCTCGCCTCAGCCCGTAAGAAACAAGGTAAAGACGCGCTGGTCGTCGGCTGGAATATTCACGATACCACCCGGTTATGGCTGGAGGGCTGGGTCGCCAGCCAGCAAGGATGGCGGGTTGACGTACTGGCTCACTCGCTCAATCAACTGCGACCGGAACTGTTTGAAGGCCGGACACTTCTGGTGTGGTGCGGCGATAACCAGACGGCCGCTCAACACCAACAATTAACCGAGTGGCGTGCGCTAGGCCACGATATTTATCCACTCGGTATTTAATATTCCATTAACAAACGTGTACAATCCTTTTATATACCATAAGGAGTACATCATGAGCGCAGCTAAAATCGGCGTGATCACCCTCTTCCTGTTGATGGCCATCGGCGGAATCGGCGGTGTGATGCTTGCAGGCTATACCTTTATTTTACGTGCCGGGTAAGGTGTTGCGCGACTCGCTCAAACCCGCGATCGACAATGATGGCCGCCAACGCGACCAGCAGCGCCCCTTGTATCACATAGGCAGTATTAAATCCGCTCAGCCCGATGATTATCGGCGTACCCAGCGTGTTTGCCCCCACAGTTGAGGCGATCGTTGCGGTGCCAATGTTAATAATCACCGACGTGCGAATACCAGCCAGAATAACCGGCGCGGCCAGCGGCAGCTCCACTTTGCGCAGCCGTTGACCGCTGCTCATCCCCATTCCACTGGCAACATCCAGCACGCTGGCTGATATCCCGCCCAGCCCCGCCAGCGTCGCCTGTAAAATCGGTAACACGCCGTACAAGATCAGCGCGATGATGGCCGGCTGTGGACCAAACCCTATCACCGGAACAGCGATGGCCAGCACGGCGACCGGCGGAAAAGTTTGCCCCACGGCGGCAATGGTTTCCACCAGCGGCCTGAATTCAGTTCCCCATGAACGCGTGACCACGATCCCCGCCCCCATGCCAATGATCACCGCCACCAGGCTCGAGATCCCCACCAGACTAAAATGGGCCAACGCCAGCGCCAGAAAACTCTCTTGCTGATAAACCGGTCGCGGCAGCTGCGGGAACAGCGCGCTAAACAGCGCCTGGCTATGAGGCAACCCCGCCAGCAGCAGCAGAAAACAGATAACCAGCCACAACAGCGGATCAGTCAGACGTTTCACGGTGCGGCCTCGGTGAGAGTAAATCCTGAAAATGGAGCGTCCCGCAGGCTCCGCCCTTTGCGTCAACCACCGGCAGAACGTCGCACCCCCGCGCCACAAAAATAGAGAGCGCATCGCGCAGTGTCATCTCGTCTACCAGCGGCTCGCCGCTGAGCTGCTCATGGCGGCGGGTAAAATCACCGACAGTGCGCAGCGCCAGCAGCCGAACACCCAGTTCGCTGTGGCCAAAAAAGGTGTGTACGAAGTCGTTAGCCGGTGCTGTGAGCATCGATAGCGGCGTGCCTTGTTGCACCACCTGACCTGCGTCCATCAGCACCAGGTGTTCCGCCAGCCTCAGCGCTTCGTCAATATCATGGGTAACCAGCACAATGGTGCGTCCCAACAGCCGGTGAATGCGGGTCATCTCCTGCTGTAACGCGTTGCGCGTTACCGGATCCAGCGCACCAAAAGGTTCATCCATCAGCAGCACCTGGGGATCGGCGGCCAGCGCACGCGCCACTCCCACCCGCTGTTGTTGCCCACCGGAAAGCTGATGAGGATAACGATGACGCAACCCCTCTTCCAACCCCAGCAACGCCATCAGTTCATCTGTTCGGTCATCAATACGTGAACGCGACCATTTCTGCAGCTGCAATACGGTGGCAATGTTCTGTGCAACGGTCCAGTGCGGAAACAGTCCAATAGACTGAATGGCGTATCCCATCCGTCGTCTTAATTCCAGCACCGGTAGGCTGCGGATCTCATCGCCAGCAAAGCGAATCGTCCCGCTATCATGTTCCACCAGACGGTTAATCATTTTGAGCGTGGTGGACTTCCCCGACCCCGACGTACCAATCAAGACGGAAAAGCTGCCTTCGCGAAAATGCAGATTGAGATCGTTGACCGCGTGTTGTTGGCCAAAGGTTTTACAGACATGGCTAAATTCAATCATCAACGGTCACCTTCAGCAGAGCTAAACCTAAATCAAACAGGGCATCGATCAGCACCGCCAGCACCACCACCGGGACGACACCCAGTAGTACTAAATCGACGGCACTACTGAGCAATCCCTGAAAAACCAATGCGCCAAATCCCCCCGCGCCAATCAGTGCGGCAATAACGGCCATCCCCACCGTCTGCACCATCACGACACGTAAACTGCGCAAGAAGACCGGTAACGCCAGCGGGAGTTGTACCGCACAAAAACGCTGACGCGAGCTCATTCCCATTGCCCGGGCGCTTTCCAGCACATCGCGAGGAACCTGGTTCAGCCCCGCCACCACGCCGCGCACCAGCGGCAGTAGCGCGTACAGCACCAACGCAATCAGCGCAGGGGCCAGCCCGGTTCCGGCAATGCCCAATGCACGTAACCAGGGAAAATGCTGAACCAGCCCGGCAAGCGGGGCAATCAGCAGGCCAAACAGCGCCACGGAAGGAATGGTCTGAATAATATTCAGTACGGCAAATACCGGCCCCTGGCGCGACGTAGAGAAGGCGCACCAGATGCCCAACGGGATGCCAATCACCAGCGCTGGCAGCACGGTTCCGAGCAGGATAGTCAGATGTTGCGCCAGCGCATCGTCGAAGACATCCTGACGATTGGCATACTCTTTGAGCAGCGAAAGGTCGTTGAACATCCCGGTCAGCAGCAGCGCAACGGGGACGATGGCAATGTGCATATGCAGTAACCAACGCCACAGTGGCCTCGCGGTGAGACGACGAATCGCGTCGCTGAGCGCCAGCAGCATCAGTCCCAGCCCAAGCCAGAATCCGCTACCCAGACTGGTTCTCGCCAGCGGACTTCCCGTCTGCGCCAGCCCGCTTGCCGTTTTACCAGCGGCAATCAACGCCGCTATTAGCAGCAGTTGCACTACGATCAGGGTTAACACGTTGCCGGCGCGACCGGGGATAAAACACAGCGCCACCAATAGCAGAAACATCGCCGCCAGCCCCCACGCAAAACCGGGCCAGAGTTCCCAGAGTTGTCGACCTTCGCCAGAGACCAGACGATTGGGGGCATAACTGATGAAAGGCAGCGCGGCTGCCGCCATTAGCAGAAATACCAGCAGCAACAGCACTCGATTAACAGACATCGTTGATACAACACTCACCTGATGCAAACTCCGTTACTTCACCCATCCTTTTTGCTGCAGGTAATCTGCTGCGACTTTTTTCGCATCCAGCCCTTCAACGGCGATACTGGCATTAAGCTGTTGCAGCGTTTTTTCATCGAGACTGGCAAAGACCGGCTGCAGCCATTCCGCCATTTGTGGGTAGGCATGCAGTACTGATTCACGCACCACTGGCGCAGGAGCATAGATCGGCTGGACACCTTTTGGATCGCTGAGCGTTTGCAGCCCCAGCGCCGCAACAGGGCCGTCGGTCCCGTAGGCCATCGCGGCATTGACGCCTGAGGTTTGCTGCGCAGCGGCTTTAATGGTCACCGCCGTGTCTCCCCCTGCCAGCGATAAAAGCTGATTTTGATTGAGCGTAAAGCCATAAGCTTTTTCAAACGCAGGCAACGCATCCGCACGTTCGATAAACTCTGCCGAGGCGGCCAGTTTGAACGTGCCGCCGTCTTTCAGGTAGCGTCCCAGGTCAGCCAGCGAAACGAGCTTATTCTTTTCGGCGACATCCTGACGGAGGGCAATGGTCCAGGTGTTATTAGCGGGCGCAGGCGTTAGCCAGACCAGTTTGTTCTGTTCCGCATCCAGTTTTTTGACTTTTTCATAACCGGCCTGCGCATTTTTCCACGCCGGGTCATTTTCATCTTTAAAGAAGAAAGCCCCGTTTCCGGTATATTCCGGGTAAATATCCAGTTCGCCGGAGGTGATGGCCCCGCGCACCACTGGCGTGGTTCCCAACTGGACTTTGTTGACGGTTTTCACGCCGTGGCTTTCAAGCACCTGCAAAATCATATTGCCGAGCAGCGCCCCTTCCGTATCAATTTTTGATCCCACCGTGACGGGTGATGCGGCCTGCAGGGGTAAGCTCATCGCGGCAAACAGCGCCAGCGAGCCCGCCCAGACCTTTGAGATTATCATGCTGCTCTCCTCATCCTTTGACTGTCCTTTTCAGGACATAGAGGGAAAAGCATAGTCGAAAAATCTGACCTTAACCTGGCAATTGAGGGGTAACGGAGGGAAGGATTAGCAGTAACTCGGTGATAAATATAAAAAGACCGGCAAAACCTCAGGGGCTTTGCCGGTGGGGATGAATCGATGGACCTGACACGTGTGGAGCCATCAGGTCTGACGCAAATTCACCTGATCATTACAGCAGTTCAAACTCGCCCTGCTTCACTCTGGCAGAATCTACGCCGATAAAGACGTTGAATTTGCCCGGCTCCACATCGTATTGCATACGCTGGTTCCAGTATTTCAGCGCCTCAATATCAATCGGGAAACTGACCGTTTGCGTCTCGCCCGGTTTGAGATTCACCTTCTCAAATCCTTTCAGCTGTTTGACAGGGCGACTCATGGAAGCGGTCACATCCTGCAAATACATCTGAATCACCGTCGCTCCTTCGCGTTTGCCGGTGTTGGTAATCTGCACGCTGGCGGTGACCGTTCCATCACGCTTCATCGTTGGTGCAGAAAGCTTCACATCAGAAACGGTAAAGGTGGTGTAGCTCAGACCATAGCCAAAGGGATACAGCGGGCCGTTGGCTTCGTCAAAGTAGCGTGAGGTGTATTTATTCGGCTTATCGGCGTTATACGGACGACCGGTATTCAGGTGGCTGTAATAGACCGGGATCTGCCCGACAGAGCGCGGGAAAGACATCGGCAGTTTACCTGACGGGTTGTAATCGCCAAACAGGACATCGGCAATGGCGTTGCCGCCTTCCGTCCCGGCAAACCAGGTTTCCAGAATCGCGTCGGCCTGCTGGTCTTCTTTCACCAGCGCCAATGGACGCCCGTTCATCAGCACCAGCACCAGCGGCTTGCCGGTGGCTTTCAGCGCGGTAATCAGGTCACGCTGGCTTTGCGGAATCGTGATATCGGTCCGGCTGGAGGCTTCATGCGCCATACCTTGCGCTTCACCGACCACAGCGACCACCACATCAGACTGCTGCGCGGCCTTGACCGCTTCATCAATCATGGCCTGCGGCGAGCGTGGGTCGACTTTCACCGCCTCTTCATACAGATTGAGGAAGTCGACAATGCCTTTATCGTTAGTGATATTCGCCCCTTTGGCGTACACCACGTTGCCCTTATCGCCGAGCGCATTTTTAATGCCCGTCAGCACCGTCACTGACTGTTCGGCAACGCCTGCGGCCGACCAACTGCCCATCACATCACGCTTGCTGTCCGCCAGTGGACCGACGACTGCCACGGTCCCCGATTTCTTCAGCGGCAACGTTTCCAGGCGGTTTTTCAGCAGCACCAGACTTTCGCGGGCAACGTCACGCGCGTCTTTACGGTGTAAACGGCTTTCCGCGTTGGTGTCCTGCGGGTCAGTCTCTTTGGCCCCCAGATGGCTGTACGGATCGTTAAACAGCCCCATATCATATTTGACGTTCAGCACATGACGCGCGGCATCGTCCAGTTCAGCCATCGTCACCTTACCTGACTTAATCAGGCCCGGCAGATACTTACTGTAATACTCATCGCTCATGCTCATGTTAATGCCGGACTTGATCGCCACGCGCACCGCGTCTTCCGGATCGGAGGCGGTACCATGTTTGATCAACTCTTTAATCGCGCCGTGATCGGAAACGGTAATCCCTTTAAAGCCCCACTCATCGCGCAGCACATCTTTCAACAACCAGGCGTCAGAAGTCGCAGGGGTGCCGTTCAGCGAGTTAAGACCCACCATCACCGCCCCGCTCCCGGCGTCTAACCCGGCTTTGTACGGTGGCATATAGTCGTTAAACAACCGCTGCGGACTCATATCCACGGTGTTGTACTCTTTTCCGCCTTCTACCGCGCCATAGGCGGCGAAGTGTTTGACGCTGGTCATCACCGAATAGCGATCGGCCGGGCTTTTACCCTGCATCGCTTCGACCATGGTTTTGCCCATCGTGGCGGTCAAATAGGTATCTTCCCCGAAACCTTCTGAGGCGCGTCCCCAGCGTGGATCGCGCGAGACATCAACCATTGGCGCCCAGGTCATATTCAGGCCATCGTCTGCGGCTTCATAGGCAGAAACGCGCCCCACCGTTCTGACCGCATCCAGATTAAACGATGACGCCAGACCGAGGCTTATCGGGAACACGGTGCGCTGACCGTGCAGTACGTCATAGGCGAAAAAGAGAGGGATTTTCAGGCGGCTGAGTTCCATCACCTGATCCTGCATTTTACGAATATCCTCGCGGGTAACGGTGTTAAAAATCGCCCCAACCTGCCCGTCTTTGATCATCTCACGGATGGCTTCTTTCGGGTTATCCGGCCCGACGCTTATCAAACGTAATTGGCCGATCTTCTCATCGACGGTCATCTGTTTGAGTAAATCGGTAACAAATGCATCCCGTGCTTCAGGGGTCAGAGGATGGTTACCAAACAAGGAGTCCGCCAGCGCTGGCTGCAACGCCAGGCTCACCGCGATACCTACAGAACAAAGCCATTTCATGTTGATTCTCTCTTTATTTTTTCCCGACGAGGCAGCGAAAATATAACAAAAACCGCAGTTTGCCGTAAGCCTAAACGGGAGAGATAAAGAAAGCTAAGGTTATTCTCCTAATTTTCAAATCCGGGATGAATGAAGCACAGCCAATTCAGAGACAACCTGAATGAGAAAGCGTATTGTCATACAGAGCGCTATGCTTGTTTCTGATATTTTTTCCCACCACAAGGAGTGGAGAATGTCTTCCATTACAACAACCGATAATAAAGCGTTGCTTAACGAACTGGCCCGTCTGGTGGGTCATTCGCACCTGCTTACCGAACCGTCTAAAACGGCCCGCTATCGCAAGGGCTTCCGCTCAGGTCAGGGCGAGGCGTTAGCCGTTGTCTTTCCTGGCTCATTGCTGGAACTGTGGCGTGTGCTGAACGCCTGCGTCGTCGCCGACAAAATTATCCTGATGCAGGCCGCCAACACCGGGCTAACCGAAGGCTCTACGCCCAGCGGCAATGACTACGATCGCGAGATTGTTATTATCAGCACCCTGCGCCTCGACAAACTGCACGTCATCGGCAAAGGCGAACAGGTTCTGGCGTATCCCGGCACCACGCTCTATTCGCTGGAAAAAGCACTCAAGCCATTTGGTCGCGAACCGCATTCGGTGATTGGCTCTTCATGCATTGGCGCATCGGTGATTGGTGGGATTTGCAACAACTCCGGCGGCTCGTTGGTACAGCGCGGCCCGGCATATACCGAGATGTCGCTGTTTGCACGAATTGACGAACAGGGCAAATTACAGCTGGTCAACCATCTGGGTATCGAACTGGGCCAGACGCCGGAGCAGATCCTCAGCAAACTTGATGACGAACGCATTAAAGATGACGATGTACATCACGACGGGCGTCACGCGCACGATCACGATTACGTTACCCGCGTCAGAGATATCGAAGCCGATACCCCCGCACGCTATAACGCCGACCCGGATCGGCTGTTTGAATCTTCCGGCTGTGCGGGAAAACTGGCGGTGTTTGCGGTGCGCCTCGACACCTTTGAAGCCGAGAAAAATCAGCAGGTGTTTTATATCGGTACCAATCAGCCAGAGGTGCTGACGGAGATCCGCCGTCATATTCTGGCAAAGTTCGAACACCTGCCGGTCGCCGGCGAGTACATGCACCGTGATATCTACGATATCGCCGAGCAGTACGGCAAAGATACGTTCCTGATGATAGACAAGCTCGGCACTGACAAAATGCCGTTCTTCTTTACCCTGAAAGGTCGCACCGACGCGATGCTGGAAAAAGTGAAAATTTTCCGCCCGCACTTTACCGACCGTGCCATGCAGAAATTTGGCCATTTATTCCCCAGCCATTTACCGGCGCGGATGAAAAGCTGGCGCGATAAATACGAACACCACCTGCTGTTAAAAATGGCCGGTGGCGGCGTGGCCGAAGCACAAAACTGGTTGACTGAGTTTTTCAAAACGGCCGAGGGCGATTTCTTTGCCTGTACGCCGGAAGAAGGCAGTAAAGCCTTTTTACACCGCTTTGCTGCAGCCGGGGCGGCGATTCGCTATCAGGCCGTCCATGCCGATGAGGTCGAAGATATTCTGGCGCTGGATATTGCGTTGCGCCGTAACGACACGGAATGGTATGAGCATCTGCCGCCCGAGATCGACAGTAAGCTGGTGCATAAGCTCTATTACGGACACTTTATGTGCTATGTCTTCCATCAGGATTACATTGTGAAGAAAGGTGTGGATGCGCATGCGCTGAAAGAGCAAATGCTGGAACTGTTGCAGGCTCGCGGGGCGCAGTACCCGGCAGAGCACAATGTGGGACACCTGTACAAAGCGCCGGAAACCTTGACGCGTTTTTATCGCGACAACGATCCGACCAACAGCATGAACCCAGGGATCGGTAAAACCAGTAAACAGAAGTTCTGGAAAGAATCGTAGGCCCGATAAGCGTAAGCGCCATCGGGCACGTTGCCGGGGGCGCTTCGCTTGCCCGGCCTACGGTTTAATCGTTCTGCGCAGTTTGTTCACCCGTCGCCGCCATCTGTGCGGCTTTTTGCTTTTTATAGCTCAGTGCCGCCGCCGGAACCGGCATCACCTTGCCAGTTTCTATCCAGGTACGTAAACGGCTGGCATCGGCAAAATGGGTGTATTTACCAAACGCATCCATCACCACCAGCGCCACCGGTTTGTTGTTGATGACCGTGCGCATCACCAGACAGTGACCCGCCGCGTTGGTAAAGCCGGTTTTGGTGAGCTGGATATTCCAGTTATCGCGGTACACCAGATGGTTGGTGTTGCGGAACGGCAGCGTATAGGCCGGGTTGGCAAAGGTGGCCATGTCTTCACGCGTGGTACTTAACTGACCAATCAGCGGATACTGTTTGCTGGCAATCAGTAATTTAGTGAGGTCACGGGCGGTCGACACGTTATGAATGGATAACCCTGTCGGTTCCACAAAGCGGGTCTGAGTCATCCCCAGTGATTTCGCTTTGGCATTCATCGCTTTGATAAACGCGTTATAACCGCCAGGATAATGATGCGCCAGGCTTGCCGCCGCACGGTTCTCCGATGACATCAGCGCCAGCAGCAGCATGTCTTTGCGGCTGATTTCACTGTTCAGCCGTACACGAGAATAGATGCCTTTCATTTCTGGCGTCTGGCTGATATCTACTTTCAGCTTTTCGTTCAGCGGCAGTCGTGCATCCAGCACCACCATCGCCGTCATTAATTTGGTGATCGACGCAATCGGACGCACGAGGTCCGGATGGTTCGAATAGATGACCTTGTTGGTATTCAAATCAACAATCATCGCACTACCAGACGCAATCTCGGGTTGAGAGGCCGCTGCGGTAGCCGCCGTTTTCGCCACGGCTTGGGGTGCAAAAGGAACTGCCAGCACCAAGGCAAGGCTTAATAATGAAACTCGAAATTTAAGCATGATGAGATTTCTGATAATGGTTCACGCACGTCACAACGCACACCGCCCGAGATAGAGAATAATCTCAAGCTAGCGCAGGCATCATAACCACCCGGCAGCATTGCCGCCACCGGAGAATCATCTCGAAATGCTGCGTTGCTGGCTTTTACACCAGCAACGCAGAGTAGACAGGTTGTTAGCTTAGAACAATCGGTATCCGTACCCCCACAGGATAACCGTAATCGCCAGCAGAACTTCGAGCACCAGGACGCCAATTGCCAGCGTTGAGCTGGAAAAGCTGAGTCCTTCCTCTCTGCTGATATTCAGGAATGTCGGGATGCCGAGATACAGCAAATAGCCGGTGTAAAACAGCGCGATAGTTCCGACTAAGGCACACAGCCAGACCAGCGGATACAGCGCCACCAGCCCACTTAAAAACAGCGGTGTGGCGACATAGCCGGCAAAGACCATGCAATGTGCCAGCGACGGGCGCTGCGGATAGTTACGTGCCATCCACCAGATAACCCTGCCCATCACGGCCACGCCGGCCAGCATCACACCGTAAAACAGAATTGCCATCGCAAATCCGGTCAACAGGGATAACTGCAATACGTTGCCGTCGCCAAAATTCCAGCCAATTTGCGTGGTGCCAATAAATGCGCAAATGACCGGGATGGCCGCCATCAGCAGAACATGGTGGGTATAGTGATGCGAAACACTTTCGTTTTCGCTGTTGATCACGTGCATTTCACGATCGGGATGGGAAAATAGCCCCCAGACATGGTTCATACCGCCCCCTTCTTGTCAGCTCCGGACCTCAACACTTCAAGTATAATTCAGCTTTTGATTATTTTATGTACACGGTAAAAATACCGATGCGCTGGGTGACGGCTTTTCCGGCATTAACAATTCATCAGGTGTATGCTAATGGTTGTGGAGGTCATACAGACGTATGGATATAAACAATCTTATTGCCCAGTACGGCTATGCGGCGCTCATCATTGGCAGCCTGGCCGAAGGCGAAACCATTACCCTGTTGGGCGGCGTGGCGGCGCATCAGGGATTACTCAAATTTCCGCTGGTTGTTGTCTCCGTTGCGCTGGGGGGAATGATTGGCGATCAGTTGCTGTATCTGCTTGGTCGTCGTTACGGCGGCAACATTCTCCGTCGCTTCTCGCGTCATCGGGCAAAAATTCAGTATGCACAGAAAATGATCCAGCGGCGCCCATACCTGTTCGTGGTCGGGACACGTTTTATGTATGGCTTTCGGGTCATTGGCCCCTTGCTGATTGGTGCCAGTCACCTGCCGCCGAAAATCTTTTTACCGCTGAATATTCTCGGCGCACTGGTCTGGGCCTTGCTGTTTACTACCCTTGGTTATGTGGGTGGAGAAGTGGTCGCGCCGTGGCTGCACAGCCTCGACCAGCATATCAAGCATGGGGTATGGCTGATTCTGGTTGTTGGGCTGGTGGCGGCGGTCCGCTGGTGGATGAAACGGCGCAATAAACAAAAAACCGACCCGACAGCCTGAATCTGCCGAGCCAGACTCTCAGGATGCGTGGTATCCGCCACCCAGGGCGCTGGTGAGCTGAATAGACGCATCCAGCCACTGACCTTGTAGTATCAGGCCGTTACACTGTTCACGCAGTGCCGGAATTTTTGCCTCACTGACGCGGGAGCCGGCGATAATCCCGGCGTTGAACCGCGCCTGCGCAAGCCCCACTACCCGCTGCGCGTCATGTTCGATCTGCAGCTGATGCTGATTCTTCTGCGCCAGCGTACCCACCTGCGTTGCCGCACGCGCGACATCATTCACCGCATCAACCACCGCTTTATTGTAATTGGCCACGGTCAGGTTACTTTGCGCTTTGGTGATGTCGAGATTCGCATTCAACCTGCCGCTGTCGAAGATCGGGAGCGTTAATCCGGCGGTGACCCCCATTTGTTGGGCAGAATGGCGGAACAGATCGCTCAGATGTAAAGCATCCTGCTGCAGGAAGGCCATCAGGTTAACGTCGGGATAAAATGCCGCTTTTGCCGCATCAATACTGCTCAGAGAAGATTCAATGTACCAGTGAGCCGCCTGCAGGTCCGGTCGGCGGGCCAGCAAGGAATAACCTAACTGGGACGGCAACTGGCTTTCGACGACCGGCATCGTGGTGGCATGCAGCTTCAGCGAGGTGGACTGCGTGTTGGTCAGCGCGCTCAACCGCGCCTCGATGACCTTCATTTTCCCGTTGACGTCGTTGAGTTGCTGCTCCGTTTTACCGGAATCAATATCGGTTTCAACGCCTTCTACCGAGGAGGTCAACCCGTTTTGGTACAGCTCGCGATCGATGGTAATCACATTTTGCTGCTCGGTTTCGATTTGCGTCAGCACGGTCTTCAGCGCCGCCTGCGTCTGCCATTCCCAGTATAAGCGGGAGACACCGCTCGCCAACAGCTGTCGGGTTTGCTCGCGCTCAGCTTCACGCGCTTTGACTGCACCAATGCGTGCTGTTACCTCCGCCCGATTCTTACCCCACAGATCCAGATTCCAGCCAGCGGTTAATCCCATGGTGCCATTGGTGTACCACGGCCCGGTGGTGCCCGCCGCCGGATCGGTGAGGGCAAACGGTCCCATCAAGCCTTCTGCCGACATTTTCTGGCGCTCGACGTCTGCCGAGAAATCAATCTGCGGACCATCCTGCGCCTCAACGGCCTTCGCCTGCGCCTCTGCCAGTTGGATACGCTGCTCTGCCACCTGCATATCAGGCGAATTCTTTAACGTGCTGTCAATCAACGCATTCAACTGGGGATCGTGATATGCCTTCCACCATTGGCTATCCGGCCAGCCATTTTTTAATGCCGCAGGTAACGCGGAGTCCACATTTTCAGCGGCCGTCTGCTGTGAGAGCGACTGGCGGGTATCGTGCATTGGGGCACAACCGGGCAGCAGAATAAAAAGCGGCAAGCATGCCGCTGCAAGAAGCACAGAATTACGATTCATGGGGATATACAGGTAAGAAATGATGTGCAAAGAGTACGACTTGTCGCAGATGCTTTTTTAGTTACGCGTGGCAATACATCTTTAGACATCAAAATATATAATTAGAAAAATATATTCCCGTTTAATGATACGGATAAAATAATTCTAATAATTTATGAATGGAGGCCCGATGTCACAAAATATCTATGATGATCCGCATTTCTTTGCCGGATATGCCACGCTGGACCGCTCCGTAAAAGGACTCGACGGCGCGCCCGAATGGCCAGCATTACAGGCCATGCTCCCTCCGTTACACGATAAGCGCATTCTCGATTTAGGCTGCGGATACGGCTGGTTTTGCCGCTACGCACGCGATAACCACGCGGCAAGCGTCGTGGGCTTAGATATTTCAGAGAAAATGTTAACCCAGGCTCGCAACATGACCACCGGAGAGGGTATTTCGTACCAGCGCGAAGATCTTGACACGCTGACGTTGACCGCGGATTCCTTTGAGCTGGTTTATAGCTCGCTCGCCTTGCACTATTTGCAGGATATAGAGCGATTATTGGTAACCATTTACCAGGCGTTAACACCAGGCGGAATGTTGGTCTTTTCGGCAGAACATCCGATTTATACTGCGCCCCTCACCCAGGGTTGGATAAAAGACAAAACCGGGCAACTCTCCTGGCCGGTGAATCACTATCAGCAGGAAGGTGAACGCATCAGCAACTGGTTTGCTGAAGGGGTAAAAAAACAACACCGCAAGCTGGCAACCTGGATCAACGCGCTGATTGGCGCCGGGTTTGAGATTGTCTGTGTTGATGAGTGGGGACCGTCTGCTGAACAGATTGCCGCCAACCCCGCGCTGGATGAAGAGAAAGAGCGCCCGATGGTGTTTCTGCTCAGCGCACGTAAGCCGGCATAACTGTGCCTGCAGGCAGAGTTTTCAATAGTTTCCTATACTAAATTTGAACTTACCAAAAAGGGAAGGCTAATGAAAATTCTGCTGTGGGCTATTTTAATTATTTTTCTGATTGGACTGTTGGTGGTGACTGGCGTGTTTAAGATGATTTTCTGACATCAATGCCGGATGGCGGCGTAAACGCCGTCTCCGGCCAGTAATATAATGACCGGTTAAATCTCAATGGTCTGAATCGCCCGCGCGATATCCGGTGAATTATTGAGAGCGCGAATCTCCTGAAACAGCATCGTCGCTTCGGCATATTCTTTGCGTAAATATCCCAGCCACTGCTTAATACGCGCCACATGATATAGCCCGGTATCGCCCTGCTTTTCCAGACGGGTATATTTTTTCAGTAATGTCACCACGTCGGGCCACGGCATCCGCGGTTCGTTGTATTTCACCACCCGACTCAGATTCGGGATATTTAGCGCCCCGCGTCCGATCATCACCGCATCACATCCGGTGACCGCCATACACTCTTGCGCGCTCTGCCAGTCCCAGATTTCACCGTTGGCGATAACCGGGATCGTAAGACGCTGGCGGATCTCACCGATAGCCTGCCAGTTGATATGCTCCGCTTTATACCCTTGCTCTTTGGTGCGGCCATGAACCGCCAGTTCGCTGGCACCCGCCTGCTGAACGGCATCGGCGATTTCAAACTGCCGGTCGCTGCTGTCCCAGCCCAGGCGCACTTTCACCGTTACCGGCAAATGACCCGGCACCGCCTCGCGCATCGCCTTCGCGCCCTGATAGATAAGTTCAGGATCTTTCAATAGCGTTGCGCCGCCACCGCTGCCGTTAACCAGTTTTGACGGGCAGCCACAGTTCAGATCGACGCCGTACGACCCCAGCTCAACCGCGCGGGCCGCGTTCTCTGCCAGCCATTGTGGATGCTGCCCCAGCAGTTGGATGCGCACCTGCGTGCCGGATGGGGTACGGCTGTTGTTATGCAGCTCCGGGCAGATCCGATGAAATACTTTTGCTGGCAGGAGCTGATCCACCACGCGCACAAATTCGGTAATGCACAGATCATAATCATTAACTTCAGTCAGCAGCTCGCGCACCAGTGAGTCGAGCACGCCTTCCATCGGCGCCAGTAAAACACGCATATTGTTACCTGCAAAAAAGAGAGGCGCTATGGTAGCGTCTCCGTACAAGAGATCAAAGCACTGTCAGCAGCACACAGGCGTCAGCCTGTCGATTGGGGCTATTGCCTGATGTTCCAGTTATCTATTTCCACTATGCTTAGAATTCATGATGTGATCGGTAGCACGTTTTTAAGTTTAATTGTATGATGAATAGGTCTCGTCAAGGGTTTCTACTATGAGCAAGTCACTGAACATTATCTGGCAATATTTACGCGCGTTTATCCTGATTTATGCCTGCCTGTACGCGGGTATTTTTCTTGCCTCACTGCTGCCTATCACCATCCCGGGCAGCATTATTGGCATGCTGATTCTGTTTGTTCTGCTGGCATTACAGATACTGCCAGCGAAATGGGTTAACCCCGGTTGCTACGTCCTGATTCGTTACATGGCGCTGCTGTTTGTCCCGATTGGCGTCGGGATCATGCAGTACTTTGACTTGCTGCGCGCGCAATTTGGACCGGTCGTGGTGTCCTGCACCATCAGTACGCTGGTCGTTTTCCTGGTGGTGAGCTGGAGCTCACACCTTGTGCACGGTGAACGCAAAATCGTTGGGCAAAAAGGGTCAAAAGAATGATGGCGTATATCTGGTGGTCGTTACCCCTCACGCTGGCGGTATTTTTTGGCGCACGTAAGCTGGCAATGCGGATCAAAATGCCGCTACTGAACCCGCTGCTGGTTGCCATGGTGGTGATTATTCCTTTTCTGATCCTGACCGGCATTCCCTACGATCACTATTTCAAAGGTAGCGAAGTGCTGAACGATTTACTGCAACCTGCCGTGGTCGCGTTGGCATACCCGCTGTACGAACAGCTGCACCAAATCCGCGCCCGCTGGAAATCTATTATTGCCATCTGCTTTGCCGGTAGCATTGTGGCGATGGTCACCGGGACCACTATTGCGTTACTGATGGGGGCATCGCCAGAAATTGCCGCATCTATAATGCCTAAATCGGTCACCACGCCGATCGCCATGGCGGTAGGGGGTAGCATCGGCGGTATTCCTGCTATCAGCGCCGTCTGCGTCATCTTTGTTGGGATCCTGGGTGCCGTGTTTGGCCACACGCTGTTAAATGCGATGCGCATTCGCACCAAGGCGGCGCGTGGACTGGCAATGGGGACCGCGTCACACGCCCTGGGTACGGCACGCTGCGCGGAGCTTGATTACCAGGAAGGTGCGTTCAGTTCCCTGGCACTGGTTATTTGCGGGATCATCACCTCGCTGGTGGCCCCCTTCCTGTTCCCGGTGATTCTGGCTGTAGTCGGTTAGCGCCATTTTTAGTTCATTTATTTGCGATGCGTTGCACATTTTTCATTTAAGTTTCATGAGTTGCATACACAGTGAGATTTGGATCACATATAAAGCCGTAACAGGCCCGTAAACTACGATTCCATTACATTGTTATGAGGCATCGCCATGCATCCACGTTTTCAAACTGCTTTCGCCCAACTCGCGGGTAACGTGCAATCAGCCCTGGCCCCCCTTCTGGCGGATGTCCATTTCCCCGCCATGTTGACTGCGGAGCAGGTCTCTTTGCTGAAACGCGAATCGGGACTGGACGAAGACGCGCTGGCATTCGCTCTGCTGCCGCTGGCTGCCGCCTGCGCACGTACCGATCTGTCCCATTTTAACGTTGGTGCCATTGCGCGCGGCGTCAGTGGCAACTGGTATTTTGGTGGCAATATGGAATTCCTCGGCGCGACGATGCAGCAAACCGTTCATGCCGAGCAAAGCGCCATCAGTCACGCCTGGCTGCGCGGAGAAAAGGGACTCGCCGCCATTACCGTCAACTACACCCCCTGCGGCCACTGCCGTCAGTTTATGAACGAGCTGAACAGCGGGCTGGATTTACGCATTCATTTGCCGGGTCGTGAGCCGCACGCGCTGCGTGACTACCTGCCGGATGCTTTTGGTCCGAAAGATCTCGACATCAAAACATTGCTGATGGATGAGCAGGATCACGGCTTTGCGCTGCAAGGTGACGCGCTGACGCAGGCGGCGATCGCCGCAGCCAACCGCTGCCATATGCCGTACAGCAACGCCCCAAGCGGTGTGGCACTGGAATGCAAAGACGGTCAAATCTTCAGCGGTAGCTACGCTGAAAACGCCGCCTTTAACCCCACGCTGCCTCCGCTGCAGGGTGCATTAAACCTGTTGAATCTGAACGGCTACGATTACCCGGATATTCAAAGCGCCGTACTGGCAGAAAAAGCCGATGCGCCGTTGATCCAGTGGGATGCCACTGCCGCTACCTTGAAAGCTCTGGGCTGCAACCACATCGAGCGCGTTTTGCTAGCGTAAAAAGGTCGTCATGTAGGCCGGATAAGGCAACGCCGCCATCAGGCATTATCGCCATAGCCTGATGGCAACGCGTTAGCGTCTTATCTGACCTACATGATCTAAACAGTATTGCTGAAAATCCCCTCAATCAGACTGCTGTTTCTTGCGCTACGCCGTCGGGTACAGTAGCCTGATTAACATTCCATCCCATTGCCGAGTTATCTACATGTTAAAGCGCGTGTTTTACAGCTTGTTAGTCCTGTCAGGCTTACTGCTGTTGACGGTGCTTGGCCTCGACCGATGGATGAGCTGGAAGACGGCACCCTATATCTACGACGAATTGCAGGATTTACCCTACCGTCAGGTCGGCGTGGTATTAGGCACCGCGAAATACTATCGCACCGGCGTGATTAACCAGTATTACCGCTACCGCATTCAGGGCGCATTAAACGCGTATAACAGCGGTAAGGTGAATTATCTGCTGCTCAGCGGCGACAATGCCCAGCAAAACTACAACGAACCGATGACGATGCGTAAAGATCTGATTGCCGCTGGCGTCGATCCTGCCGACATCGTGCTTGATTACGCCGGTTTCCGTACACTTGACTCCATTGTGCGCACCCGCAAAGTATTTGATACCAACGATTTCATCATTATCACTCAGCGATTCCACTGCGAGCGCGCGTTGTTTATTGCGCTGCATATGGGCATTCAAGCCCAGTGCTACGCGGTACCGTCGCCAAAAGATATGCTGACCGTACGCGTACGCGAATTTGGCGCACGTTTTGGCGCCCTGGCCGATCTCTATCTTTTTAAACGTGAGCCGCGTTTTTTAGGTCCGCTGGTGCCCATCCCGGCCCTGCACCAGGTTCCGGATGATGCGCAGGGCTACCCGGCGGTCACACCTGAACAATTGTTAGAATTACAAAAGAAACAAGGAAAGTAAGCATGGATGTACAAACCCTCTTCGTCGTTTTAGCCTTTCTGTTAATCCCTGTATTTTGTTTTCGTGAAGCCTGGAAAGGCTGGCGTACAGGTGCGGTGGATAAAATAAAGAAGAACGCCCGTGAGCCCGTTTATGCCTATCGTCATCAAGAACCGCTGCAATTCTGGTCATACGTTCTTGTTTACGCCGGATGCGGATGTTTATCTTTTGGCATGGTGATTTATTTAATCTTTTATCGATAAAATCCAGTTACTAATATTAGCGCTTGAGAATAGCTAATATTATGATAATAATTCCTATTTTAACATAAGGGATTAATGCTGCTTATCGGCATTTCCCTCACACCATCTTTTATTTGTGAAACCTTTCACAGAATACTCTTCCTGCAATGCTTAGCCTTAAGTAAGGCTTTTTTATTTTTATATTTTTTCATTAACAGTTCGCCTTAATTTACTCAAGCATTAAGGAAGAAAAGATGCCACAACAAAATTATTTGGATGAGCTAACGCCCGCTTTCACCCCCTTATTAGCAATAAAAGAGGCCTCGCGTTGTTTATTATGTCACGATGCCCCCTGTAGTCAGGATTGTCCGGCACAAACTGACCCAGGGAAATTTATCCGCTCCATCTATTTTCGCAATTTTAAGGGTGCAGCCGAAACTATTCGCGAAAATAATGCGCTCGGCGCCATTTGTGCCCGGGTATGCCCCACCGAAAAATTATGCCAGCGTGGATGTACGCGCTCAGGAATAGATAAACCGATCGATATTGCACGCCTGCAACGTTTTATTACCGATTTTGAACAGCAGACTGCGATGAAAATTTATCAACCGGCAACCAAAACACGTGGCAGAGTCGCCATTATCGGCGCAGGGCCAGCTGGGTTGCAGGCCAGCGTGACGTTGAGTAACCTGGGTTATGACGTAACGATCTACGAAAAGCAGGCTCAGCCGGGTGGCTGGCTACGCTTTGGCATTCCTGAGTTTCGCCTGCCCCAGTCTGTTTTGGATCTTGAGATTGCTCGTATCGTAGAAATGGGCGTCACCATCAAGTGCGATTGCGAAGTCGGCAACACGATCGCCGTCGAACAACTCAAAGCTGAAAATCGCGCCGTGCTGGTGACTGTTGGGATGTCTTATGGTTCCACCCTGCCATTATTTGACGAGGCGGATAACGTTGAGATTGCCGTCGATTTCTTGCAACGCGCGCGACAGGCGCACGGTGATATCACCTTACCGCAGAGTGCGTTAATTATCGGCGGGGGCGATGTCGCCATGGATGTCGCCAGCACGCTGAAACTCCTCGGCTGCCCGTCAGTTATCTGTGTCGCTCGTGAAGAATTAGCTGAATTTCCCGCCAGTGACAAAGAGTTTACCAGCACGCAGGCATTAGGCGTGTCGATCATCGACGGTTTTACGCCGGTAGCTGTTGCCGGAAATAAAGTCACCTTTAAACACGTGCGTCTGCCAGGGGAACTCTCTCTTGAAGCCGAGCATATTATTCTCGCCGTCGGCCAACACGCGCAGTTGGATGCGTTTCACGCGTTAACAGCGCAACGTAATCTTATTGAAACCCACAATTATCAAACCGCCGATCCGGTTATTTTCGCCGCTGGCGATATTGTCAAAGGAGATAAAACCGTGGTGTCTGCCGTGAAAACCGGTAAAGAAGCCGCTCAGGCAATTCATCACTATTTAGAGGGGGCTTACTCATGTTAACGAAAGATCTTTCTATTACCTTTTGCGGCGTAAAATTCCCCAACCCGTTTTGCCTCTCTTCTTCACCGGTAGGCAACTGCTTCGAGATGTGCGCCAAAGCTTATGACACCGGCTGGGGCGGCATTGTGTTTAAAACAATTGGTTTTTTTATTGCCAACGAAGTCTCCCCACGGTTTGACCATCTGACAAAAGAAGATACCGGCTTTATCGGCTTCAAGAATATGGAGCAGATTGCCGAACATCCGCTGGAAGAGAACCTGGCCGCTATTCGTAAACTGAAACAACATTACCCTGATAAGGTGCTGATTGCGTCAATCATGGGCGAAAATGAGCAGCAATGGCAGGAGCTGGCACGACTGGTTGAAGAAGCCGGTGCGGATATGATTGAGTGCAACTTCTCGTGTCCGCAGATGACTTCACATGCGATGGGTAGCGATGTCGGGCAAAGCCCGGAGTTGGTTGAGAAATACTGTCGGGCAGTTAAACGCGGTTCCTCCCTACCGATGTTAGCCAAAATGACGCCAAATATCGGTGATATGTGTGAAGTCGCTCTGGCGGCTAAACACGGAGGCGCTGACGGTATCGCGACCATTAACACCGTAAAATCCATCACCAATATCGACCTGAAGCGGAAAATCGGCATGCCGGTGGTCAACGGGAAATCCAGTATTTCTGGCTATTCCGGCAAGGCGGTAAAACCCATCGCACTGCGCTTTATCCAACAACTGCGTTCGCACCCAGAACTGCATGATTTCCCGATTAGCGGCATTGGCGGTATTGAAACCTGGGAAGATGCTGCCGAATTCTTGCTGTTAGGCGCAGCCACGCTGCAGGTCACCACCGGGATCATGCAGTACGGCTACCGTATTGTGGAAGATATGACCAGCGGACTGTCGCACTATCTTGCCGATCAGGGGTTTAACTCACTGGAAGAGATGGTCGGTCTTGCCAATGCCAATATTATTCCGGCTGAAGATCTTGACCGTAGTTACATCGTCTACCCCCATATCAACCTCGAAAAATGCGTCGGCTGCGGACGCTGCTATATCTCCTGCTATGACGGCGGACATCAGGCGATGGAGTGGGATGAGCAGACCCGTACACCGCACTGCGACACGGAAAAATGCGTCGGCTGCTTGCTGTGTGGTCACGTTTGTCCGGTCGCCTGCATCGATTTAGGCGAGGTCAAATTCAAAACAGGTGAGAAAGCACATGCAGTAACGCTGTAACACAAGTAACAAAAAGCCCGGTGCAGTCATTTCTCTGCCCCGGGCTTTTTGTTGTCTATCGTTACTTCTTACGCGCGTATTTCAGTGAGTCCAGCGCCACGGCGAAGATAATAATGCCGCCTTTAATGATGTACTGCCAGTAAGGGTTCACGCCGATGTAGGTCAGGCCATAGTTGATGACGGTGAAGATTATCACACCGGTCACTACGCCAAAGACGGTACCGACCCCACCACTGAACGACACGCCGCCCACGACACAGGCCGCAATGGCATCAAGCTCATACATAAAGCCGAGGTTGTTGGTTGCCGAGCCGATACGCCCTGCTTCCAGCAAACCACCGAAGGCATAGAACACCCCGGACAGCGCATAGATAATCAGCAGGTTCAGCGCAACGTTAACACCCGACACTTTCGCCGCTTCCGGGTTACCGCCAATGGCAAAAATGTTTTTACCGAAGCGGGTCTTGTTCCACAGTACCCAAACAAAGGCCACCGCAATCAGCGCATAGAAGGTGATGTAGGAGAGTCGGAAACTCCCCAGCGCAATAAAGCCCTGCGCAAAGGTGGAGAACCCGCTGTCAAAGCCAGAAATAGGCGATGCTCCAACGAAGTCGTAATACAGTGAGTTGATCCCGTACACGATGATCATCGTACCAAGGGTAGTGATAAACGGCGTCACGTTCAGGTAAGCAATGATGATACCGTTCACCAGGCCGATAATGGCACCGATGGCACAAACAATCAGAACCACCACGATGATCGGCATGGTGGCCATTTCCGGGAACACCTTGTTGGCGTTATCCATCGACTGCAGCAAGGTCGCTGCCACCACGGCAGCCAGGCCGACCTGACGCCCGGCAGACAGATCGGTCCCTTGAGTGACAATTAGACCAGCAACGCCCAGTGCGATAATAATACGGACCGAGGATTGGGTCAGGATGTTACTCAAGTTCAGTAAACTTAAGAATGTGGGGTCCTGGAAAATAATAATGGCCAGCAGAACTAAAAGAACAACGTAAATCCCGCCTTCTTTCAGGTAAGTAAGAAAACTTTTCTTATTTAACGCACTCATGAGGAGCCCCTAATCTTAAAGGTGCAAAGACGCAAGACGGAGGATTTCGTTTTGCGTTGTTGTTTTAGTGTCAACAATTCCAGCTACAAGACCATTGCTCATAACCAGAATACGATCGGTAATACCCAGCAGCTCCGGCATTTCAGAGGAGATGATGATAATCCCCTTCTCTTTTTTCGCCAGTTCAGCAATTAACTGATAAATTTCAAATTTTGCACCAACATCGATTCCTCGCGTAGGTTCATCCAGCATCAGTATCTCTGGCTGCGTTAACAACCAACGACCAATAACCACCTTTTGCTGATTACCGCCAGACAGTGAACCAATTTGCGTACGATGGCCCGGGGTTTTCACCCTCATTGAGTCAATAACCCATTGGGTATCGCTCTTCATGCGGGAATTATCCAACAGACCCACTTTGTTTTTATAGTTCTGAATATTGGAGATTAACGAGTTAAATCCAATATCCAGATAGGCATAAATACCGGTTGAACGGCGCTCTTCCGTGACCAGCGCAAAACCATGGTTAATGGCTTCATTGGCGCTGTGGTTATTAATTTTTTTGCCGTGGAGCGTAATCGTACCCGATGATTTTTCACGAATACCAAAAAGGGTTTCAACGATATCCGTGCGTTTTGCGCCGACTAAACCGGCAATACCGAGGATTTCCCCTTTATGCAGATCAAAAGAGATATCACGAATTGACGGTTGACGTAACGACGTCAGATTGCGTACTTCAAGAATCACTTCACCAGGCGTGTTCTCTTTGTCCGGGAAACGTTGGTTCAGCGAACGTCCCACCATCATGGCGATGATCTTATCCATATCCAGCCCTTCAAGCGGCTGAGTGGCAATCCACTGACCATCACGCAGGACGGTGATTTCATCGCACAACTGGAAGATTTCTTCCATCTTGTGAGAAATATATACGATACCGCAGCCACGTTCTTTCAGCTTACGGATGATGGTGAACAGATGATTAACCTCTTTTTCGGTTAACGATGAGGTCGGTTCATCCATGATGACGATTTTGGCGTCATACGAAAAAGCTTTGGCAATTTCTATCATCTGCATTTGTGAAACCGATAACGTACCGACACGCGCACGCGGATCAATATCAATATCCAGCTCATCAAATATCGCTTTGGTATCACGGTACATTTTATCCTGGTCGACAAACATGCCTTTGGTGGGATAACGCCCCAGCCACATGTTGTCCATCACAGAACGTTGTAAAACCAGGTTTAATTCCTGGTGTACCATTGAAATACCGTTTTCAAGCGCTTCTTTAGCAGAATGAAAATCGATTTCTTTACCCTGAAATAAAATACTGCCGGAATCTTTTTGATAGATCCCAAAAAGACATTTTAATAATGTCGACTTTCCAGCACCATTCTCGCCCATCAAGGCATGAATAGAATGTGGGCGGACTTTTAAATTAACATTATCAAGAGCCTTAACGCCCGGAAAGGACTTGTTGATGCCGCTCATTTCCAACAAGTATTCGCCTGACGACTGAGTATTAGTGCTGACCATAATTATACCTTGTTGGCCTTGCAAAGCGTGTTATTAAGGGCGCAACCAAATTGCGCCCACAGACGGAGTATTTATTTGTTGGTGAACTCTGCCAGATTATCTTTATCGACGCCGACGTAAGGAATACGAACGATTTTATTCTCGATTTTCCAGGTCGTGCCATCCGCTGCGCCTTTGCCGGCCGCCAGGTTTTTCGCCAGATCGAAAGTCGCTTTCGCCTGGTTGTTAGCATCGTTCAGCACGGTACCGGCCATTGCGCCAGATTTAACCAGTGCCAGTGCTTCTGGCAGTGCATCCACGCCAAATACCGGTACGCTGGTTTTGTTGTGTGCTTTCAGCGCTTCTATCGCACCCATTGCCATAGCGTCGTTGTTCGCGATAACGACTTCAATTTTGTTAGCATTTGGACCGGACATCCACGCATCAACTTTATCTTTCGCCTGAGCGGTATCCCACATAGCGGTGTCTAACTGCAACTGCTCAGTTTTAATGCCTTTGTCGTTCAGCTCTTTAATCACGTAGGTGGTACGTGCTTCAGCATCCGGGTGTCCCGGCTCGCCTTTCAGCAGAACAAACTGAATTTTACCGTCTTTGTTCAGGTCCCAGTTCGGGTTTGCCGCCCAGTGCTTAGCAATCAAATCGCCCTGAATGATGCCGGATTCTTTGGAGTCAGTACCGACGTAGAAGGCTTTGTCATAGCTGTCCAGCGCTTTACGAGAAGGCTCTTTGTTGAAGAACACGATAGGAACGTTCTGACCGCGTGCTTTCTCAATGACCGTGCCCGCTGCTGCCGGGTCAACCAGGTTGATCGCCAGAGCTTTCACGCCTTTTGCCAGCAACACATCAATCTGATCGTTTTGTTTAGACTGATCGTTCTGGGAGTCATTCATCAGCAGCTGTACATCTGGCGCCGTTTTGGCATCTTTTTCGATTGCTTTACGTACCACAGACATAAAGTTATCGTCATACTTATAAATCGTCACACCAATACGGGTATCAGCAGCGTGCGCAGCCGCACCGAATAACATGCTTGCCATTACAGCAGACAGGGTCAACACCTTCTTATTCATGGTATCTCCGGTTTTATTATGCAGGGTAGTACTTGAGATAAATGCTCGGCGGGACAGAACGTTACTAAACTGTTACTGAACGCCGAAGCTCACTTTTAAAAATATTTCTTCCGTGTCTGGCAACGCTCCAAAAACAGGCTTTAATTGTTGTTTAAGACGCCCACACCTCGATGAAAGTGATTATTCAACGTTACATAGTAGTTACAGCGCAACAAACAGTGTCATCATAGCTATCGTATTGTTAAGATACTGTGAATTTACTCACAGATTGAAAGCGGTTACATCAGGTGACATTATCAGTTAGTGATCGGTGCCGCATTCTGTCGCAACGCCACAGAATGACGTCGCACCAACGTCGGCATAAAACAATGCGTTGCCGCCGGATCCAGCGTACCCGCCGCCCCTTGTAGCGCAAGCTCTGTCGCCATTTTCGCCATTGACGCAATGGGGTAGCGCACGGTGGTCAGTTGAGGGTCAGTGTAACGGGCAATCGGGATATCATCGAAACCAATGATAGACAGGTGTAATGGAATGGCGATGCCGTTGTCTTTTAACGCCGTCAGCGCTCCGGCAGCCATGTTGTCGTTGTAGGCAAAAACCGCCGTCAGTTGCAAATTGCGCCCCAACAACTCCACCATGGCTGATTCGCCCCCCGGCATATCCGGTGAACCGGTACCTACCCAGCTTTCCGCTGGCGTAATACCGTGTTCCTGCAACGCGCTCATCCAGCCCTCTTTACGCATCGCATCATCTTCAATTCGGTGGCTTGACGCCAGGTAGCCAATACGTTGATGACCGTTATTGAGCAGCATGCGGGTGGCCATTTTAGCTCCGCTGATATTGTCCAGGCAGACACAGCGATGGGCGTAACCCGGCACAATGCGATTGATGAGCACCATCCCCGGGATGTGTTCCATAAACTCGCCTAGCTCGCGATCGCTCAGCGCTTTTGAGTGGACAATCAAGGCATTACAACGTTGGCGGATCAGGACTTCGATGGCATGACGTTCTTTTTCAGCTTCATGATAACTGTTGCCAATCAGCACATATTTCTGGTGCTGCTGAGCCACCAGATCCACGGCTTTCACCAATGCACCAAAAAACGAATCTGATACATCCATCACCACGACCCCAATGGTGTCGCTCACCTGCGTCGCCAGCGCTTGCGCATTGGCATTGGGTCGATAGCCTAACTGTGTCACAGCCTTCATTACCGCTTCACGGGTGTCAGGACTCACCAACGCACTGTTATTCAGTACGCGGGAAACCGTCGCTACAGAAACGCCAGACTGCCGTGCCACATCACGTATGGTTACCATATTCACTGCCCTGTTTAAGATTGCGGTTGCCCACGGACACCCCAGGCTGGGTATTTTGTCAGCACGAGGTACAGGACTGCGTGAGTCATGTCACAGGAATGAAAACGGTTACATCCATTTTGTTAATGAATGTGATCCAGATCGTTATCTGGATGTTCGCGGCAATGATATCCCTGAAGCACGCAGGGTTAATTGACGCCATAGCCACTCCACCGGGCCCTGCCGGTAAAAACGCAGCCAAATGACGGAGAAAAGCAGGTTAACAGCCCAGACGGGAATAACGAAAAACAGCAGCGTCAGCCGGTCGAATTGCATAAACAAACCGAACTGATAAAACAGCGTGGTGCAGATAAGCGTCTGCAGCAGATAATTAGTCAGCGCCATGCGTCCTACGCAGGCAATAGCGATAACAATCTTAACGCGACTCAGTTGCGGCCAGAAACCAAACATCAACGCAGCGTAGCCGATGGTCTGAAACGGCGCGCTCAGTTCACGCGGGGCTTGTAGCAGGAAAGCACACCAGCGGTAGGCCCAGTCGAGATGCCACTGCAGCATAATCGCAG
Source organism: Citrobacter sp. wls711 (assembly GCF_005281055.1). Lineage (NCBI taxonomy): Bacteria > Pseudomonadati > Pseudomonadota > Gammaproteobacteria > Enterobacterales > Enterobacteriaceae > Citrobacter > Citrobacter sp. wls711. The sequence continues at coordinate 43,843 of NZ_SZXC01000026.1, forward strand.
GCAGATTGATTGCCATACCGGTCACCACCAGCAGCATGCCTGTACGTCGATAATGCGACAAACTGTACTGCCCTTTCAGCCAGCCACTGCGCATTAATGCGGCACCCAACAGCATCATCCCCGCCAGTTGCCAGCCGTATTGCGCCCCCAGCGCCAGCAGGCTGTTTGACAGCATATCCACGCGGTTACTCACCGCCTCCATGCCGCCATTAATCTTCCAGTACTTTTCATACAGCAACGCGGAGGCATCCGGTGTCCAGGCGCGACTGGTTTCCCCCCCAGAAATCGAACCCAGCAGCAGCAGTACGCCGATCCCCACCAGATACAGCAGAGCACCGGTGTTAAACAGGCTTTTTACCGATGGGGCATCACGAATCAGCCGCCAGCCGATCAGGCCGATTAAGCCATACGCCAGCAGGATATCGCCATCCCAGAATAGTAAGCCGTGAATAAACCCCAGTAAGACCAGCAGCGTGAGTCGCGACTGGATCCAGCGTTTTCCGCGGGGCAGCAGCATTTGCAGGCCCGCGCCGAAGAGCAGAGCGAACAGCGTGAGGAATTTTACCTGTGCGAAGAGATCAAGCACCGCCCAGGTCCAGGCATCCGATAAAGGAATGCTGCCAGACCAGGCCGGATTGAGGTATGCCGCCTTTGGCAAACCAAAGGCGCTGATATTGAGAAGCAGGATCCCGAGGATGGCAACGCCACGAATAAAATCCAGCGTGACATTACGCTCCATGGTCCTGCCCTTGTCAGTTGTGGTGACGTACAGCGCGCAGGAATTCCTGACGCGTATTCTGGCTGGATTTAAATAATCCGCCCAGTGAGGTGGTCGTAGTGGCGCTGGTCGCATCGCGAATACCGCGCGCTTTCACACAGTAATGCACCGCATCAATCGACACCGCCACATTATTGGTTCCCAGCAGGGTTTGCAGTGCGGTCAGGATTTGTTGGGTCAGACGCTCCTGTACCTGCGGACGCTGGGCAAAGAATTGCACGATACGGTTAATCTTCGACAAACCAATCACGGATTCTTTCGGGATATACGCCACCGTCGCTTTGCCATCGATAGTGACAAAGTGATGTTCGCAGGTGCTGGTCAGCGTGATATCACGAACGGTGACCATTTCATCAACCTTCATTTTGTTTTCAATGACGGTGATTTTGGGAAAATTGGCGTAATCGAGACCGGAAAAAATCTCATCGACATACATTTTTGCGATGCGATGCGGCGTTTCCATCAGGCTGTCATCGCTCAAATCGAGATTGAGCAATTGCATAATCTCGGTCATATGGCCGGAGATAAGACGTTTGCGCGTTTCGTTATCCATCTCTTGCACGGGCGGGCGCAGCGGTGTTTCGAGACCACGCGCAACCAGCGCTTCATGAACCAGGGCCGCTTCTTTACTGAGTGATGACATTTATTCTTCTCCTGCAGGTGTGGCGCCTCTGCCCTGCGTGGGGCAAAGTTTTTAGGCTGTGTCACAGCCAGAACATTGTGCGTGAGGCGGCGCACATAATCCAGTATTCACCGCGATAATTATTGAAATTGGCACCGCCTTTCAGCGTGTGACTTTCATGCACCGCTCGATCGGGTCGATACGGAGTGTTAACGCGAGGTTATATAGATGATGATGTATGTTTGCCCATTGCGGAAGTGAAAGTTACTCACGGCATCATGAATTATCTGTATTATGGTGAATTCGCAAACATATTCAGATTCAACACAACAAGGAGCCGTGCATGGAAATGCTCGAAGAGCACCGCTGTTTTGAAGGCTGGCAGCAACGCTGGCGTCATGATTCCGCCACTTTAAATTGCACCATGACCTTCAGCATTTTTCTCCCACCGCCGCGCGAAAATACGCCGCCTCCGGTACTGTACTGGCTGTCGGGCCTGACCTGTAATGATGAAAACTTTACCACCAAAGCGGGTGCGCAGCGCATTGCGGCTGAGTTGGGGATTGTACTGGTGATGCCGGACACCAGCCCGCGCGGTGAACACGTTGCGAACGATGACGGGTACGATTTAGGCCAGGGCGCCGGCTTTTATCTCAATGCTACCCAGGCCCCCTGGGCCGCGCATTTCCGCATGTATGATTATTTGCGGGATGAGCTGCCGCAGCTTATTCAAGCGCATTTTAACGTCAGCGAGCGCTGTGCCATCAGCGGACACTCGATGGGCGGTCACGGCGCATTGATTATGGCGCTGAAAAATCCCGGCAGATACACCAGCGTTTCGGCCTTTGCACCGATCGTTAACCCCTGTCGCGTGCCGTGGGGCGTGAAGGCGTTTAGCGCCTATCTGGGCGAGGATAAATCGACCTGGGCCGAATGGGACAGCTGCGCATTAATGTTAGCCAGTAAACCGGAAGAGGCAATTCCAACGCTTATCGATCAGGGTGATAGCGATCAGTTCCTTGCCGATCAGCTCCAGCCCGCCGTACTGGCGGAGGTAGCCCGCCAGACCGCGTGGCCGATGACGTTACGTATCCAGCCAGGCTTTGATCACAGCTATTACTTTATTGCGTCGTTCATTGAAGATCACCTGCGCTTCCACGCGCAGTATCTGCTGAAGTAACCCCCCGAGGGCGCAAGCCCTCTTTGTTTCTCCATCATTCCTTCACTTTTTCTCCTTTTTTATTTAACAGCTATCTCTTTGATTTTATAAACACTTCCCAGAATACCATATCAAACACAAATGATTTCTATTATCATTTGTGTTTACAAATATTCATACTTTTGTACAATCCCTCCGCTTCTTTACTGAAAAGAGTCCTTAAAAGACAAATACATACAATTGTCATGGCCTTTCACATGACACGCAGTTAGATTCATTTAAATGGAATGATACAAATGACTATACCTCACGTTAAGGCCGTTGCTGCCGCAGTATGCGTCGCCAGCCTCCCATCACTCGTCTATGCCGCTGACCAGGATACCGTAGTGGTCACCGCGACCGGTTTCGAGCAAAAGATTCAGGATGCCCCCGCCTCTATTTCTGTGATCACCAAGCAGCAAATTGAGGATAAAGCCTACCGCGATGTCACCGATGCGCTCAAAGATGTGCCTGGCGTCGTCGTCACGGGTGGCGGTAGCAGCAGTGATATCAGCATCCGCGGGATGGCCTCGCAGTACACGCTCTTCCTGGTCAACGGTAAGCGGATCAGCACACGCGGCACGCGACCGAACAGCGATAACTCCGGCATTGAACAAGGCTGGCTGCCGCCGCTGGAATCCATTGAACGCATCGAAGTGATCCGTGGCCCCATGTCATCGCTGTACGGCTCCGATGCAATGGGCGGGGTGATTAACGTGATCACCAAAAAAGTATCGAATACCAAAGGCTGGAGTGGTTCTCTACATGGTGACGCCACCTTCCAGGAAGACCGTGACTCCGGCGATATTTACCAGACTAACGCCTATGCGTCCGGGCCGCTGATTGACGGATTACTCGGCGCAAAAGTCACCGGGTTATTCTCTCACCGTGCCGAAGATGAAATCGTCAATGGTTATAACGAACAGCGTATGCGTAATGGGGGATTAACCCTGAACCTTACGCCGGATGATAAAAACGACATTGACTTCGATTACGCCCGTGAACTGCAAGATCGCGACAGTACGCCGGGTAAATCCACAGCAGAAGAAAGCTGTCGCAACGGAAGCTGTAAGCCAAACAGCAAAAGCGAAAACAAGTATGTGCACACGACCTATTCATTAACCCACAGTGGTTACTACGACGACTTCAACACCACCAGCTATGTTCAGCAGGAAGAGACCGATAACCCGGGTCGTCAGATGAAGTCCTATAACACTATTTTTAACAATCAGAACCAGATTTTCCTCGGGGCGCATACCCTGACGGCAGGCGGACAGTACCGTTATGAAAAACTGCGCGATAATGGTAACCAGTTGGAAGCGGCAGACGGTCTGAACAAGCTGACCCGCTGGAGTTGGGCGCTGTTTGCTGAAGATGAATGGGCCGTAACCGATACCTTCACGCTGACCGGCGGCCTGCGTATGGATAAAGATGAAAACTACGGTGATAACTGGACGCCGCGCGGCTACGGCGTATGGCATCTCAGCGATCACTGGACCCTGAAAGGCGGCGTGTCTGCAGGCTACCGCGCGCCGGATCTGCGCCAGTCGTCAGCAAGCTGGGGACAGGTGACCGGCGGTGGTCGTCTGAATGGCATCATAGTGGGCAACCCGGATCTGAAACCGGAAAAGAGCCTGAGCGAAGAAATCGGCCTGCTGTGGGATAACGGCAACGACCTCAACGCGGGCGTGACGCTGTTCAACACCGACTTCAAAGACAAGATCACCGAAGTTCGCCGCTGTAACAGCAGCGCCGATCCGGCCTGTACCATCGGCAGCACCCACTACGATTTTGTCAGCGATCGCGTTAACGTCGATGAAGCCAATATGCGCGGCGTAGAATCCACCTTCGGCTGGAAAATCACCACCGATCTCAACTGGACGGCAAACTACACGTTCACCGAATCTGAACAGAAAAGCGGTCAGTTCTCCGGTCAGCCGTTAAACAAAATGCCGAAGCATATGTTTAACACCACGCTGGACTGGCAGGCCACGCAGGATCTCGGTTTCTGGAGCCGTCTGAACCTGCGCGGGAAAACCTCTGAGTATCTGAGCCGTACCTCGATGGCTCAAGGGACACCGTCCTATACTCAGGTCGATGTTGGTGTGCGTTACTACGTGAGCAAGGATATACTGGCCACCGCTGGCGTGTACAACGTGCTGGATAAGCAAATCGATTACGAGACCTATGACACCATACTCGATGGTCGCCGTTACACGGTTGGCCTGACCTATAACTTCTAAGTTTGGCGCAATAAAAAACCCCGGCATTTACCCTGCCGGGGTTTTTTGTTATTTCCTGCCAAAATGCTTAAGACGATTTCTTCACGCGATCCGGGAATTGCATTTCGCTGTAACGCACGAAACGCGTCCCTCTGGTCAGCTTATAGCCGAACCAGATAATCAGGAACAGCGGAATACCAATATAGGTCGCCATCACGCCGCCCCAGTCAATGGTGTCTCTCAGGAACGCTTCGTAGTTTTGCCCCAGGGTGATTATCAGGCACAGCACGAACGCAAAGATCGGTCCCAGCGGGAAGAAGCCTGAACGATACGGCAGATCGTTTATATCACGCCCCTGCATCACATAACCGCGACGGAAGCGATAGTGGCTGATGGCAATCCCCAGCCAGGCGATAAAGCCCGTCATACCGGAGGTGTTCAGCAGCCACAGGTACACGGTCTGGTTGCCAAACATGGAGGTCAGGAAACACAAACCTGCCACCACTGTGGTCGCATACAGCGCATTACGCGGGACGCCGCCACGAGACAATTTGGCGAAAATACGCGGCGCTTTGCCGTCGCATGCCAGGGTGTAGAGCATGCGCGTTGAGGCATACATACCGGAGTTACCCGCCGACAGCACCGCGGTCAGGATCACAGCGTTCATTACCGCAGCCGCAGAAAGCAGGCCCGCGTGCTGGAAGACCAGCGTAAACGGACTGACGCTAATGTCTTTCACATCGTTACGCAGCAGGCTTGGATCGGTATACGGAATAATCAGACTGATAATCAGGATCGCGAACACATAGAACAGCAGGATTCGCCAGAACACCTGACGCACCGCGCGCGGAATGTTCTTCTCAGGATCTTCAGATTCACCCGCCGCAATACCGATAAGTTCAGTACCCTGGAAGGAGAAGCCGACGATCATCGCCACACCAATCATGGCCGCAAAGCCCCCGGCAAAAGGTGCATCTCCCGTGGTCCAGTTGCTCCAACCCACTGGCTGAGCGCCTTTGAAGATGCCGAAAATCATCAACACGCCAACTGCGATGAAGATAATGACGGTGGTGACTTTGATCAGCGAGAACCAGTACTCTGCTTCACCAAAACCGCGAACAGAGATGTAGTTCAGCAGGAAGATGACGCACAGGAACAGCGCACTCCAGATCCAGCCTGGCGTATCCGGGAACCACCAGCTCATCACCAACTGAGCAGCGACCAGGTCAACGGCAATGGTGACCGCCCAGTTGTACCAGTAGTTCCAACCCAGCGCGAAGCCAAAGCCTTCTTCTACATAGTTCTGACCGTAGGTGGAGAACGAACCGGAAACCGGCATATACGCAGCCAGTTCACCGAGACTGGTCATCAGGAAGTACACCATCAGGCCAATCAGAATATAGGAAAACAGCGCGCCGCCTGGACCCGCCGCAGAAATGGTTGCACCAGATGCAACGAAAAGACCCGTACCGATGGAACCGCCAATGGCAATCATCGTCAGGTGACGCGCCTTCAGTTCACGACGTAGCGTGGGCGCTTCTGTGGTTTTAGTTTCGGAAACCATGGGAAAATGCTATCCATCCAAAAAATGAGGCGCGATTGTAGCAGACGAAATGGCATTCTTCCGGCACAAATACGCTGTTATAAGAGACCTTCATGACTGGCCGTGGATTATAAGTAAAGCCGAAAATAGTCGGCATGCTGCCTGAAAAAATATCGCCGCCCTACTGCTGGTCGCTGTAGCGTAAAAAGCGCAGCAGCGCATTAGAGAGATGTTTTTGACGGTGATGGACACGCCAAAGAGTACGGACTAAACGCGGTAACGGTACAGGCACTTCACTCAGCGTTCCCGCCTGTAGCTGCTCCTCAATCACCCGACGTGACAGGCAGCTAATCCCTAATCCATGACGCACAGCATGCTTAATGGCCTCGGAGTTACCCAACTCCATGGCCATCTGAAATCGCGGCAAATGAGATAACAGCAAGTAATCCACCAATTCACGCGTACCGGACCCGCGTTCACGCAGGATCCACGGTGAAGCCGCCAGTTGTTCCAGCGTAACGGGACCGTTTACCAGCGGTGACGTCGGCGCAGCAAACACCACCAGCTCATCCTCCAGCCAGGGTTCTGAGATGATTTCTGTACTGTGGCACGGCCCTTCTATCAGTCCAATGTCGACCCTAAAATCCAGTACGGCATTAATTACGTCCAGGCTGTTCCCCACGCTCAGTTCCAACGGCAGATCGGGGAAATCATGACGATAGTGGGCAATCATGGCAGGTAAAATGTAATTGCCGATGGTGCTGCTGGCATAGACGCGAATCGCCCCATTATCTTCCCGGAAAAGCTGTTCTATCTCGGCCGTTTGCTCAAGCAGCGCCAACGCGCGGGGATAGAGTAAACGCCCGTGCTCATTGACCACCAGACGTTTACCTACGCGATCAAACAGCTGTACGCCAAGCTGGCCTTCTAAATCTGTCAGCGCTGCGCTCACTGCGGATTGCGACAATGACAGCATGACAGAGGCCTGGGTTGTCGAGCCACTTTTCAGTACCTCGGCAAACACTTCAAGTTGTCGCAGGGTGATATGCATGGTCGTTTTCCTCTAGATGGCCCGTGTTTACCACTTATTCAGATTAATTATAAATATATAATCAATTTTATTTTTAAACCACTTCACCTTACTATTTTCTCCAAGAAATCATTCCATTGACAGGAGGGGTTATGACCGAACTCGCCCTACAGAATCATCGACGTACAGTGTGGCATTTTATTCCGGGGCTTGCCCTGAGCGCAGTCATCACCGGAGCCGCGTTATGGGGTGGTTCTATCCCCGCGGTTGCGGGGGCCGGGTTCAGCGCCCTCACCTTAGCCATTTTACTGGGGATGGTCCTCGGCAACACCGTCTATCCGCACATCTGGAAAAGCTGTGACGGCGGCGTACTGTTTGCGAAACAACATTTATTGCGACTGGGGATCATCCTTTACGGCTTTCGTCTCACCTTCTCGCAGATTGCTGACGTTGGCGTCAGCGGGATTGTGATCGATGCGTTGACGCTGACCAGCACCTTTATGCTTGCCTGCTTCCTCGGCCAGAAGGTGTTTGGTCTGGACAAACACACCAGCTGGCTGATTGGTGCCGGGAGCAGTATTTGTGGTGCCGCGGCAGTACTGGCAACAGAGCCGGTCGTGAAAGCAGAAGCCAGTAAAGTGACGGTCGCTGTCGCCACCGTGGTCATCTTCGGTACCATTGCTATCTTCCTGTACCCGGCGATGTATCCGCTACTGGCGCACTGGTTTAGCCCTGAAACCTACGGGATTTACATTGGGTCAACCATGCATGAAGTCGCACAGGTTGTCGCTGCCGGACATGCGATTAACCCGGATGCAGAAAACGCAGCCGTTATTGCCAAAATGCTGCGCGTCATGATGCTGGCTCCGTTCCTCATCCTGCTGGCGGCACGCGTGAAACAGCTGTCTCCGGCTAACGGCGGCGAAAAGAGCAAAATCACCATTCCGTGGTTTGCCATCCTGTTCATTGTGGTGGCGATATTTAACTCGTTCCACCTGCTGCCGCAGTCTGTAGTGAACATGCTGGTAACCCTCGATACCGTGCTGCTGGCAATGGCGATGGCCGCACTTGGGCTGACCACTCACGTCAGCGCGCTGAAAAAGGCCGGAGCCAAACCGTTACTGATGGCGCTGGTGCTGTTTGTCTGGCTGATTGTCGGTGGTGGTGCAATCAACGTTTTGATTCACAGCGTGATGGCATAATCAAACACGACTAACCCCCGTTGACCCGCTATACTCTCCCCTTTTGTATTTGAGTATGGCGGGTTAAATTTATGAAATATATTGGAGCGCACGTAAGCGCCGCTGGCGGTCTGGCTAATGCCGCTATTCGCGCCGCAGAAATCGATGCCACCGCATTCGCCCTGTTCACCAAAAATCAGCGCCAATGGCGCGCCGCACCGTTGACCACCGACGTCATTGATGACTTCAAGTCGGCCTGCGAGAAGTATCACTTTAGCAGCGCACAAATTCTTCCTCACGACAGCTACCTGATTAACCTCGGCCACCCGGTCAGCGAGGCGCTGGAAAAATCACGCGATGCCTTTATTGATGAAATGCAGCGTTGCGAGCTGCTGGGGTTATCCCTGCTTAACTTTCATCCGGGCAGCCATTTAATGCAGATCCCGGAAGACGAATGCCTGGCGCGGATTGCCGAGTCCATCAACATTGCCCTCGCGCAGACCCAGGGCGTGACCGCAGTTATTGAAAACACCGCCGGTCAGGGCAGCAATCTTGGCTTTAAGTTTGAGCATCTGGCCGCCATTATCGATGGCGTAGAAGATAAATCCCGCGTGGGCGTCTGCATTGATACCTGCCACGCCTTCGCCGCCGGATACGATCTGCGAAGCGCCGCCGAGTGTGAAAAGACCTTTGCCGAATTCGAACGTATTGTCGGCTTTAACTATTTACGTGGGATGCACCTGAACGATGCCAAAAGCACGTTTGGCAGCCGCGTTGACCGCCATCACAGCTTAGGTGAAGGCAATATCGGTCACGACGCCTTCCGCTGGATTATGCAGGATGACCGTTTTGACGGCATTCCGCTGGTGCTGGAAACCATCAATCCGGATATCTGGGCGGAAGAAATAGCCTGGCTGAAAGCACAGCAAATAGAAAAGGCGGTTGCGTAACCATGAACGACAGGGAAAAACAGATCCTTAAGATCCTGCGACGCAATCCGTTAATTCAACAAAATGAAATTGCGGATATCTTGCAGATCAGCCGTTCGCGCGTCGCCGCGCATATTATGGATCTGATGCGCAAAGGAATGATTAAAGGCAAAGGCTATATCCTCACCGAACAGGATTATTGCGTGGTGGTTGGGGCTATCAATATGGACATTCGCGGCGTCGCCGACATCCATTACCCGCAGGCAGCCTCTCATCCCGGCAGCATTCACTGTTCTGCTGGCGGTGTGGGTCGCAACATCGCCCACAACCTGGCCCTGCTGGGACGCGATGTACATTTAATTTCCGCCGTCGGCAGTGATTTTTATGGCGAAACGCTGCTGGAGCAAACACGTCAGGCAGGCGTCAACGTTTCCAGCTGTATTCGTCTGCACGGGCATAACACCTCAACCTATCTGTCGATCGCCACGCAGCAGGAAGAGACGGTACTGGCCATTAACGATACCCACATCCTGCAACAGTTGACCCCGCAGCTGTTGAACGGCTCGCGGGATCTGATCCGCCATTCCGGTGTCGTCCTGGCAGATTGCAACCTGACCGCCGAAGCCATTGAATGGGTCTTTACTATTGCTGATGATATTCCGGTATTTATCGATACGGTTTCAGAGTTCAAAGCGGCAAAAATGAAAACCTGGTTTACGCGGATTCATACGCTGAAACCCACGCAGAAAGAGCTGGAGATTTTATGGGGCCAGTCAATCCACTCTGATGCAGACCGCGTACTGGCCGTCAATGCCCTCCACCAACAGGGGGTAAAACGCATTTTTGTCTGTCTGGAAGATGAATCTGTTTTTTGCAGTGAACGGGACGGCGAGCAATTTTTACTGACACCTCCCGGACATCCGGTAGTCGACAGCTTTGGGGCAGATGACGCTTTCATGGCCGGATTACTGTACAGTTTTCTGGAAGGCAGCGAGTTCCGTGAGAGCGCGCATTTTGCAATGGCCTGCGCGGCATTATCGCGTGCCAGCGTCAGCATCAACAACCCAACGCTCTCCGCCGATAACGCCCTTTATCTGCTGCAACACAATACCTGATGGCGCTGCGCTTATCCGGCCTACGCGTAAATCACTCCGTAGACCGGATAAGCCCTCAGCAGCCATCCGGCAATCTGTTTTATTACGCTAAACCAATAAAGAAACCCGCTATCGTAGCGCTCATCAGGTTGGAGAGCGTTGCCGCCGCCAGCGCCCGCATTCCAAGTTGTGCGATTTCCGGTGCACGCTGCGGCGCAATAGCGGAAAATGCCCCAACAACGACGCCAATTGACCCAAAGTTAGCAAAGCCACACAGGGCAAACGAAATAATCGCGATAGTCTTTACATCCAGCGTCCCGCCGGTTTGCAGATACGGGGAGAAATTGAGATAGGCAACGAACTCGTTAATCGCCAGTTTCTGACCAATCAGGCTGCCCGCCAGCGTCGCATCACTCCAGTCCACGCCCATAATCCAGGCCAGTGGCGCTAAAACCCAGCCAAAAATCCCTTCAAGTGAGGCCGGACCGAAGCCTAATAAATCACTGACACCGCCAATAATGCCGTTGATCAACGCGATAATAGCCACAAATGCCATCACCACGGTTGCCACACCGGCGGCAATTTTCAGGCCAGTCATCGCTCCGCTTGCCGCAGCTTCGATAATGCTTTTTGGCGGTGTTTCAGTAAATGACAAGTTCTCGAAAGTGACTTTAGATTCTTCCGTTGCCGGGCTCAACATGCGCGCAAACAAAATCCCGCCGGGGATTGCCATCAACGATGCCGCCAGCAAATAGTCAATCGGCACCCCCATTCCGGCGTAACCAATCATCATCGAACCGGCGATAGAAGCCATCCCGCTACAAATCGCAGTAAATAATTCATTGCGATTCAGGCGGTCAATAAACGGTTTCACAATTGCCGGGATCTCATTTTGTCCGAGGAAAATGGTCGTCACCGCGACAAAAGATTCAATCTTGCTAATGTTCAGCGCTTTCTGGAAAATGCCGCCAAGAATTCGGATTAACAGCCCCATCACGCCAATGTAGTAGAGCAGGCTAATCAGTGCGGTGACAAAAATGATGGCCGGGAGAACGCGGAAGGCGAAAATAAAACCTGCACCGTCAAACAGCACATCCATTTTTGGCCCTACCAGCGAACCAAATATAAACGCACTCCCCGCATCGCTGTAGGACATTACCTTATGAACACCGAGCGCAGCCTGTTCAACCAGCCATTTTCCCGGCGGGAAGTACAGCATAATTCCCCCGATGGCGATTTGCAGTACCAGCGCAGCGCCAACGGTTCGCAAACTAATATGTTTTTTATTTACTGACAGGAGAAACGCGATTGTCAGTAATACCACCATGCCCACAACACTTCTCATTATATCCATAATGATATTCCCTTCATGCCAGGAAACCCGGCGTTAACGCCAGGTTTTGGTAGGTTTGCTCTTCAAGGGCGACCGCCTTCTGCCCGACAGGTCGATCAGGCGAGGCGTTGGTATTCCTTCGCTATCTCGCAGGCCAGTACTGCATTGTTAAACACCAACTGAATGTTCGATTTCAGGCTATCGCCTCCGGTTAGCTCCGCAACTCGCGCCAGCAGGAACGGCGTGCTCTCTTTTCCCACAACGCCCTGCTCTTCCGCCTCTTTAACAGCCCGATCGATTGCCGCGTTAATTTTCTCCTCCGCCATCGCAAACTGCTCAGGGATCGGGTTTGCGACCACCAGACCACCGTTCAGGCCAGCCTGCCATTTCACCGCCATGGCGCGCGCAATCTCTTGCGCACTGTCCAGACGGATACTGACCTCAAACGGGCTGGTGCGGCAGAAAAATGCCGGCAGCGCTTTGGTCTGATAGCCAATTAATGGCACCCCAAAAGTTTCCAGATACTCAGTGGTTAATCCGAGGTCGAGAATAGATTTCGCCCCCGCGCAAATCACCGTCACATTGGTATGCGCCAGTTCCTGCAGGTCAGCGGAAATATCAAAGGTATGTTCAGCCCCACGATGAACGCCGCCAATACCGCCGGTTGCAAATACCTTAATGCCAGCCAGCGCGGCAATAATCATGGTCGACGCAACGGTCGTCGCACCATTTTTTCCAGCGGCAACCACAAACGGTAAATCACGACGACTTACTTTCGTTACGTTATGCCCTTCGCGGCCTAATAATTCAATTTCTTCTTTACTCAAGCCAACTTTCATTACCCCGCCAATAATGGCGATGGTTGCCGGTACCGCACCGTGCTTACGGATAGTTTCTTCTACTTCAATCGCTGTCTGTGCATTTTGCGGGAATGGCATGCCATGAGAAATAATGGTCGACTCAAGCGCAACAATTGGTTTCTTAGTTTTTAAGGCTTCCTGTACTTCTGGCGATATTTGTAATAATTCAGAGGAAAGAGTTAATTCAGACATTCTGTGTTCTCCACTATTGAGCTAACATTCGCAACAGACAAATCAGGGTTATTGGTATATTCGCAGGCCAGCGCCATTGATGAGCAACCCTGCGCAAATCGAACCGAATCAATAAAGGGCAAACCGTCTACCCAGCAGGAAGCCAGCCCTGCCATCATGGCGTCACCAGCCCCCGTCACATTAATTACATTAGTTTTAATCGGGGGCGACCAGCCTCGAGTCCCCGTAATATCGCTATAGTAAACACCGTCGCCGCCCATACTGAGCACCAGGCGATGTAAACCGCGTTGGTGAAACCATACGGCCACTTTCCCGACGTCTTCACGACCAGAAAGCGCAATACCGCTTAAGGTTTCCGCTTCAAGTCGATTAGGTTTTAAGGTATGGATCCTGTCGAGTCGGTCACGAATTTTGACGCATTTCCATGCCGATACCGGGTCCACAAACACCGGGACCTCGCCCGCATTTTCCAGCACCCATGCCAGCGAGTCCTCACTGATATTACAGTCGGCAACAATCACTTTCGCATTACGAATAAAATCGGCATGTTGCGATAAGAACGCGGCTGAGATGTGATCGGTAATACTCATATCATTAATAGCAACCAGCATTTCACCAGTATTATCCAGCAGCGACAAATAACTCGATGTATTTTCTCCGGATACTATCAGGCATTTATCAACATAGACGCCTGATTGGTTGGTCTGTGCCAGTAACGACTGTCCATAAAAATCGTTGCCCACAGCTGTCAGCAGCCATGAATTCTTCCCTAGCAACGCCAAATTATGTGCAATATTGCGACCTACGCCTCCGGGGGTAAATTTTATTTTCCCCGGATTCGAATCCGCATAATTGAGAGAAGCATGCGAATACCCGGCAACATCCATATTGGCCGAGCCAATGGTTACTATGTATTCCTTTTCACGCATAGCACGTCCCCTGGCAATAAAATGCCACAAATGAGTTCGTTAAAAATAACCACCGCCACAGCAATAGTTATTAGAGCACATGTTCATATTTAAACACGTGTTCATAGTAGGCTTGTTTTTGACAAAGTAAATCCATTCACAAGATCTAAAGCGAATAGATATGAACAGAATCACAATTTTTTTTAGATACAGTTTGCAAGGAAGGAGAAAATTGAGAGACAGGACACAAACTGGAGAAATAAAGACGGGCAGAGAAATGCCGGATGGCGACGCTACTGCGTCTTATCCGGCCTACAAGATCGGTATCCGTAGGCCGGATAAAGCGCTCGCGCCGCCATCCGGCACAAGGTGTTACATTATGCCGCTTTGGCGACAGCCGCCTCTTCTGGACGTTTCAGGAAGGCATAAGACAGACCCGCTACCAGCGTACCGGCAATAATCGCCAGCAGGTATCCCACTACCGGCGTAATCGCGCCAGGGATCAGCAGCACAAACAGGCCGCCGTGAGGCGCCATCAGCTTCGCACCCACCGCCATCGACAGTGCGCCAGTCAGCGCGCCACCGACGATGCAGCATGGCAGCACACGCATCGGGTCACGGGCAGCGAACGGGATCGCCCCTTCGGTGATGAAGCACAGGCCCAGCACCAGAGCCGCTTTGCCCCCTTCACGCTGTGCGTTGTCGAATTTACGACGTGCCACCAGCGTAGCCAGACCCAGCGCCAGAGGGGGAACCATCCCCGCCGCCATAATAGCCGCCATCGGTGCATACGTCTGCGTACTGAGCAGGCCGACACCGAAGGCATACGCCGCTTTGTTGACCGGACCGCCCATGTCGGTACACATCATGCCGCCAAGAATCGCCCCAAGCAGCACGGCGTTCGCCGTTCCCATGGTTTGCAGCCAGTGGGTCAGGCTTTCCAGAATACCGGCAACCGGTTTACCAATCAGGTAAATCATTGCCAGCCCAACCACCAGGCTCGAGAGCAGCGGAATGATCAGGATTGGTTTCAGCGCTTCCATACTTTGCGGCAGCTTCAGCCTGGTGCTGATGAGTTTCGCCACGTAACCGGCAAGGAAACCGGCGATAATCCCACCAATAAAGCCAGAACCGGTACTGACCGCCAGCATACCGCCGATAAGACCCGGCGTCAGACCGGGACGGTCAGCGATGGAAAATGCAATATAACCCGCCAGAACCGGCACCATGAGCGCAAAGGCTGAACCGCCGCCAATTTGCATCAACGCCGCAGCCAGTGTGCCCGGCTCTTCAAATGCTTTAATACCAAAGGCAAAAGACAGTGCAATACACAGACCACCGGCAACTACCATCGGCAGCATGTAAGACACGCCGGTCAGCAGGTGACGGTATGCACCTGCGCTCTCTTTCTTACCTTCTGTTGCTCCGGACTGCCCATTCCCTACAGGCTGGTACGGCGTCGCTTCGTCTACGGCTTTATCCAGCTCTTGCCTGGTTTTCTTCAGCGCCAGTCCGGTAGAGGTGCGGTACATCGGTTTTCCGGCAAATTTCGCCAGATCAACTTCAATATCCGCCGCCACAATCACCAGATCGGCCTGCGCCACCTCTTCCGGGGTAATCGCATTGCCTGCGCCTACTGAACCACGGGTTTCAACCTTCACCCACCAGCCGCGTTTTTTGGCTTCAGTTTCAATGGCTTCCGCCGCCATAAACGTATGCGCCACGCCGGTCGGACAGGCCGTTACCGCCACCACGCGTTTGGGGCCACTGCTAGCTACAGGCGCTGCCGCAACCGGTGCGCTGTAGGGTTTCGCATGACCTTTCGCTTCGCTCAGGAACAGTTCAGGATGCGCCACCGCACGGGAGATGTCTCCCAGCCAAACTTTTTTGCCGTTCAGCGCACTGTCGTTAGGCAGGGTGTCACCCAGGACAATCGCCATCTCTGCATCATTCGGATTATCGATAATATCCAGATGCGCTTTTTGTGCCGCCGCTCCAAGCAGGGTTTTCGCCATGTAAGCGCGAGCCTGGCCGAGATTAGCGTCAATAATCAGCAGCGTTTTCATTATGCCTCTCCTGCTGTCAGTTAAACGGTTTTAAGTCGACGCGCGCCATCATCGCGGCCAACTGAGGACGATCGGTAATGCCGACATTGCTTTGGCTTACCGCCAGGGCGGCAACGGCAGTCGCCAGACGCAGAGTGTGTTCGCTGGACTCACGCATCAGCAGGCCATAAATCAGACCGCCAACCATCGAATCCCCTGCACCTACGGTGCTGACCACCTCAACTGACGGCGGTTTAGCAATCCATTCGCCAGAAGCGTTAACCCACAATGCACCTTCCGCACCGAGGGAAATCACCACATGCGCAATACCCTGCTCACGCAGCGCATGCGCAGCTTCAATCACATCTTTCATTTCTGGTAGCTTACGGCCCGCCCAGATTTCCAGCTCACGACGGTTGGGTTTCACCAGCCATGGCGCAGCTTTCAAACCTGCAACCAGCGCTTCACGACTACTATCAAAGATAATGCATGGACACTGACTGCGCAGGCGCGTCATCCAGTCGGTGAAGGCTTCCGGACTCACGCCAGTTGGCAGACTGCCGCTGACACAGACCATGTCGAATTGGCCCAACCAGCTCAGGGAGTCATTCACAAAGCGTTCCCAGTCCGCCGGGGTGACTTCAAAACCGGAGAAATTGAAGTCAGAAACTTCACCGTCTTTTTCAGTCAGTTTGACGTTAATACGGGTACGCCCTTGCACCACCTGAAAACGGTTGGCAATCCCCAGTTCGCTGAACAACTGCTGAAAGCCATCCTGGTTATCTTTACCCAGAAAACCACCCACCGTGACGTCGATCCCCAGGTCTTTTAGTACCTTGGCAACGTTGATGCCTTTACCCGCGGCATGCAGGCCGGTCGTTTTTACCAGGTTCACTTCACCGCGTTCAATTTCCGGACAAAAGCCGACCAGGTCATAGGCTGGATTCAGGGTAATAGTTGCGACACGTCTGCTCATTATGCGCCCTCCCCAAGACCGGCTGCGATGGCCTCGCCAATCGCTTTCAGCGCCTGTTCAGCATCTTCGCCCTGGGCGGTAAAGCGCAGGTGATGTCCTTTCTTCACGCCCAGCGCCACAACTTTCATCAGACTGCGTCCATTTGCCGGTTTTCCGGTTCCATCAAGATTTGTCACGGTAATTTCACTGTTAAATTGTTTAATGGTATTCACCAGCATGGTGCCCGGACGGGCGTGTAAACCATGCTCATTGCGCACAACAAACTCTGCGCTCAGCACATCATCAGTTAACGCATCATCACTGGTCAGCAGGGCCAGTACGGTCGCTGCATCCGCTTTCAGCAAGCGGTCAGCTTTATTTTCCAGCAGCAAATCGCTAAGGCGCTTGAGCACTGCCACAGGCTGATCGTCATTCATCGCGACGGTCACCAATAGCGCGGCCGTCTCGCCTTCTACGTCGAAGGCATTTGCCGCTCGGCTGAGCGCAACTGCGCTGCGCAGATTGCCTTGAGCACAATCATTCAGCCAAATCCCCTGGCCGAGGTTCAGCGGTTGCTCATTGATAGCCGTGGCAACAAAGTTAGCATCAACCGCACCCGCTTCTTTCAGACGCGCGGCGTTCAGGGCTTGCAGCGTGACCAGCGAACCGGCGACCACGTCCAGCGACAGCATGTCGTTGTCGAGCTTAAGCTGTTCGCTCTGCTTTTCACCCATCAGCAACGCACGCAGCTCTTCTGCGGTGGTGGCGGATTTCAGCTGTTCAGCCACCGAATCATCGCTGAGTACGTGTGTCAGCTGACGCAGCAAACCCAGATGTTCGTCGGAGCTGGCCGCAATACCAATAGCCACATATGCAACCTGGTCTTCACCCCAGGTAATACCTTGCGGAAACTGGAATACCTGCACCCCGGTTTTCAACACCTGGTCACGGGTGTCCGTGGTACCGTGAGGAATGGCAATACCGTTGCCGAGGAAGGTAGATGTTTGCTGCTCGCGCGCCAGCATGCCGTTGACGTAGCCTTCCGCCACGTTGCCAGCCTGCACTAACGCAGCAGCAACCTGGCGAATGGCCTCTTCTTTATTTCCGGCCTGTTCGCCCGGGTGAATATCCTGAACAGATAACTGGAACATGGTTCTCCTCTCCTGCTGAATTGAAACGATTCAGCTAACATGAGAAAAAAGGCGCCACCCAACTCCAACACTTAAGAAAAGATGACGCTGAAACGTTTCAAGAAGTTTTGCGCTTTCTGCTTCAGCACGCAAGTAAAGTTAGCAATTTACTTGCTGAATTTAGATATAACGCACATTTTTTCTTCTGTGCATCAATAATTGCTGACATAGAAAGGAAGCTAAATTATCGATTTCAGCATCGTCAGCAGACTGTTTTTAGAGACTGAAATGCTATTTTGATTTTTCATGCCGATTTTGATTTCGCGCCCTGTTTATTTTCTGGCAGGCAGCGTAAACTCCGCGTCTCTTCACATCACAGATATTGAAACATGCATAACACCCCGGTAGCCGCCTCCCCCAGGTCGTTTGATTTAACGTCTTCGGCGTTCCTGCTTGTCGCTTTTCTTACGGGTATCGCCGGCGCATTGCAGACCCCTACGCTCAGCCTTTTTCTGACCGATGAAGTTCATGCCCGTCCGGGTATGGTCGGTTTCTTTTTTACCGGTAGCGCTGTCATCGGCATCCTGGTAAGCCAGTTTTTAGCTGGGCGTTCTGATAAGAAGGGCGATCGCAAAAATCTGATCGTTTTTTGCTGCGTACTGGGGATGCTGGCCTGTGTGCTGTTTGCCTGGAACCGTAACTATTTTATTTTGCTGTTTGTCGGCGTCTTCCTCAGTAGCTTTGGATCGACCGCTAACCCGCAAATGTTTGCCCTCGCCCGCGAGCATGCTGACCGCACGGGCCGGGAAGCCGTCATGTTCAGCTCTATTTTGCGTGCGCAGGTTTCGCTGGCATGGGTGATTGGCCCGCCGTTAGCTTACGCGCTGGCTATGGGTTTCAGCTTTACGGTGATGTATCTGAGTGCCGCCGTTGCGTTTATCGTCTGCGGCGTCATGGTGTGGTTGTTCTTACCGTCGATGAACAAAAATGCGTCCCTCGCCACGGGCGCGGTGGAAGCCCCGCGTCGTAACCGGCGCGATACGCTGTTGCTGTTCGCTATCTGCACATTAATGTGGGGCACCAACAGCCTGTACATCATTAATATGCCACTGTTTATCATCAACGAACTGCATCTGCCGGAAAAACTCGCAGGCATTATGATGGGCACCGCCGCCGGGCTGGAAATACCGACGATGCTCATTGCCGGATACTTTGCTAAACGTCTGGGCAAGCGTTTGTTGATGCGGATCGCCGTGGTCGCCGGTTTCTTCTTTTATGCCGGAATGCTGGTGGCGCATTCGCCGGTCATTCTGCTCAGCTTGCAGCTGCTGAACGCGATTTACATCGGTATCCTCGGCGGTATTGGCATGCTCTATTTCCAGGACTTAATGCCAGGACAGGCGGGTTCTGCAACCACTCTTTACACCAACACCATCCGCGTGGGTTGGATTATTGCCGGATCGCTGGCCGGTATTGCCGCTGAAATCTGGAACTACCATGCGGTGTTCTGGTTTGCGCTGGTGATGATTATCGCCACGGTCTTTTGCCTGGCGCGGATCAAAGACGTTTAAGGTGCGGTGAGCGCTTCAAGCTCAATAAGGTACACCATAGCCTGGCGCGTTGTCTGACCACACATTTCAGCGCTGGGCTGTAAGCCTGCACACACTTTTGGCCGCAGTGCGGAACCAAAAATTTTACAGCGCAGGAATTCATCAAGCTGAACGCATGGCGTATTGGCGGGCTTGCCCTCAGGCATGCCGGGGATGGGGCTGGAGATAGAAGGCGCAGTGCAACATGCGCCACAATCCGGACGGCATTCCATACAATATTCTCTTTAAGGTAAACCCGCGGATTGTGTAGGTAGCGAACAGTACCACCTTTTTTGCACCCGCAAAAGTGCGAATTCCGCTTGCCTGAATGACCCGGCGCGAGTAGTTTGACGCGATATTTTAGACACTCCTCACTACAGGATTTTTTCGATGCCAAGAGCGAACGAAATTAAAAAAGGTATGGTACTTAACTACAACGGCAAGCTGCTGATTGTAAAAGACATTGATATTCAATCACCGAGCGCACGTGGTGCAGCCACGCTGTACAAAATGCGTTTTTCTGATGTCCGTACCGGCCTAAAAGTCGAAGAGCGCTTCAAAGGCGACGATATTGTGGATACCGTCACCCTGAGCCGTCGTGGCGTTGATTTCTCTTACGTCGATGGCAACGAATATGTCTTTATGGATAAAGAAGACTATACCCCGTATACCTTCACCAAAGACCAGATCGAAGAAGAGTTGCTGTTTATCCCGGAAGGCGGAATGCCGGACATGCAGGTGCTGACCTGGGATGGCCAACTGCTGGCGCTTGAACTGCCGCAGACCGTAGACCTTGAGATCGTTGAAACCTCACCTGGCATTAAAGGTGCGTCAGCCAGTGCACGTAACAAGCCAGCCACCCTCACCACCGGCCTGGTGATCCTGGTTCCTGAGTATCTGAGTGCCGGTGAGAAAATCCGCATTCATATCGAAGAACGCCGTTATATGGGGCGTGCAGACTAACGTTCCTGCTAAGACACAGACTAAAAGGGACAGCGCACGCTGTCCCTTTGCTGTTTTCAGCGCTGACTGCTGAGATAAAAATCATCCATCAATAATGATTCCAGATACTGCTCATCCTCGCGCATAAAACGCACGATGACATTAACCGCCTGAGGGTAAAAGCCCTCGCCGTCGCGATGCAAACAGCTATCCCGGAACAATGATGCCCAGCACATAATATGATGATGCAAAAAGTAATATTGCTCAGCGACGCTCTGCTCTTTGCCCACCATTCTCGCCATTAACGCCAGCTGTACCGCAATATGATCGGCAGGTTCATTCTCCCGCGCAGCCAGCCCCTGTTCGACTAACAGCACATTCATTTGCCGTCGTTCTTCAGGTGCCGTCGTGTGCGGATAATGCCCTGCATAAGGCGACACGCTCTGTGGAGGGGCCAGCAAAAACAGTGAAGCAAAATCGGCCGCCAGCTCCAGTTGTCGGCATTCGCGCCGCTGCACCTGAGCCAGACTACGCGCTAACTTTTTGACGTCAGCAGCCAGTCCGGAGATCCCCGTCAGTGAGGTCATCCACTCCCGGCTCTCCTCACTCTCAAGACGGGCTAATTGCTTCTCGTCCAGTTCACGAAACAGCAGTTGCGAAAACCACTGATATACTGCTGCACGCTGCTGATGAATGTGATTATGCGGCACTGGCCCCCTCCTCTTTGACTGTCTCAGGTCCACCGAATGCCGTAACCTGCGGGGCCTTCTGCTGGTAGCGTTCAACTTCTACCAGCACGCTATGTGCGGAAGGGCCTTGCGCCAGCTGCGATGTTCCAATATCCGCACTCAGGACATTCGGATCGCCATAGGTGCATAGTGTCCCGGTTTTCCCGCCTTCCTGCGGGGAATACCACGCGCCCTCATGAATGCGGATCACGCCAGCGGGAAAATCGGCGCTAATCACTACGCCCGCCAGCACCTGACCTCGGGCGTTAAAGACGCGAGCAATATCTCCGGCTTTTAAACCGCGGGCGGTTGCATCCTGCTCGCTGATGTAGAGCGGTTCTCTGCCGGCCACCGCGTAGGTGTTACGAAACGCCTCGCTTGAGCATAACTGCGAGTGCAGACGCTTGTCCGGGTGACAGGATTGCAGATGCAGCGGATATTTATTCGTCTTGCCCTGATGGCTACGTTCAAACGGCTCCATCCACACCGGGTGTCCTGGACAATCTTCATATTGAAAACCCGCGATGGTTTTACTGTAGATTTCAATAAGCCCCGACGGGGTGCCTAACGGATTAAGATCGGGTTGGTCGCGGAACTCACCGTGGCGCACCCACGGCTGCCCCGCCGGATATTCAATATATCCGTCCCCTTTCCAGAAGGTATCAAAGTCCGGTAAGGTGACGCCGAGCGATGCGCCCATCTTCACGCCTTCGTCATAAAGCGCTTGTATCCACTGCATTTCATCGCGGTTTTCACGATATGCCACTTCTTTATCAAAGCGCTTACACAGCCCGGCAAACACATCAAAGTCATGACGTGCCTCAAATTGCGGTTTGACTACCTGATGCAGCGCCATCAGCCCTTTATTCGAATGAGTACCAAACTGCTCAATGTCATTCCGCTCAAAGCGCGTAGTGACGGGCAGGACAATATCGGCAAAACGACAGGATGCAGTCCATTGGTGATCTAACACCACGACGGTTTCCAGCTTCTTCCATGCCTCAATCATGCGGTTGCGATCCTGCTGCGCATGGAACGGATTGGCCGCGCTGTAGACGGCCATTTTGATATCAGGCCAGGTTAACGTTTCACCGTTGAAGGCAATTTTCTTACCCGGCGCAAGCAGGCAGTCGACGATACGCGAGGTGGGAATATGCGCCGATGCGCCACGAAAATCCGCTTTATATTTCGCCTCTGGGGGATTGTTAATACTTCCCAGCCCCGACAGCACAGGCCCGGCCGACGTTACCGTTCCACCGCCGTTGTAGTGCCAGCCAAATCCTACGCCGCCGCCCGGTAAACCAATTTGTCCGACCATGCTCGCCAGCACCACCAGCATCCAGGGATACTGCTCTCCGTGGTGCATACGCTGGACGCACCAGCCGCCCATAAACTGCGTGCGGCCTTTCACCAGCAGGCGGGCGAAGTCACGGATTTGTTCTGCACTCAGGCCACAGATTTGGGCTGCCCACTCGGCGTTTTTCACCTGCTTGTCAGTCTCACCCGTCAGGTACGGTAAAAACTGTTCAAAGCCGACGGTGTAATCGTTAATAAATGCCGTGTCGTACAGTTTTTCTTCATACAAGGTGTGCGCGAGCGCCAGCAGCAAGGCAACATCGGTTTGCGGTCGCAGCGCCAGTTGTTCAGCACCCAGATAGTTTTGCGATTTACTGCGCACCGGATCAACGCTGATGACGCGCATTTTGCCCTGTGCGACCGCCTCTTTAATCTGCTGCCAGTAGCCAAACGCCTCGTGGTCGGGTACCAGGAATTCTATCTGCAAATTCTTAATCGGATCGCAGCCCCACAACACGATGGTATGGGTATTCTCAATCACCAGCGGCAGCGAGGTTTGCTGCTCGTAGACTTCCAGCGAACCAATCACATGCGGCAAGATGACCTGTGCAGCCGCCGCCGAGTAGTCGCCAACGGTGGTGACATAGCTCCCGTGCAGGCCAAGCCCCCTGTCCATTGCACCACCCGCTTTATGGTATTTGCCCACCATTTGCCAGTCGGCCAACCCGGTAAATACGCCGGAAGATCCGTAGTTTTTTTGCACCCGCTCCAGCTCCTCGTAAAACAGATCCAGCGCCCGATCCCAACTGACCCGCACAAAACGGTTATCACCGCGCTGGCTGCGGTCTGATTTTTCACGCTTACGTAACCAGTCCAGACGGACCATCGGGTAGCGGACTCGCGAAGGGTTGTAGACCACTTCACGTACTGCATTCAGCATATCGCACGGGTATTTGTCGTGTTTAAAGGGCCGGGTTTCGGTCCACTCGCCGTTGACCACTTTGGCTTCAAAAGCGCCGTAATGCGAGCCGGACTGGATCCACTGCTCTGGGTTTTCTCCTGCCGCCCATACCTTTGATATCAGCGGGTTCGGCGCCAGCGCACTGGCGGCTCCTACTGCCAGCATACCGCTCAGAAAACGGCGACGGGACGGATTAAAATCGTGAATATCCATACATTATCCTCTTTATTATTGGGGGGCAGGCACATCGCTGGCGTGCGTCTGGAGGTATTTCAACAGCGTGCGTTCTTCCACCGGATTAAGCCGGTAATAGGTCGACATCGCTTTCAGTCCGGCAATCCAGCCATTGGCGGTATAACGGATGGTCGGCGGTGTGCTGTGGCAGGCGCTGCAGGTGGATTGCAGCATTTGTTCCGAGTATTCCCACACCGGTGCAATACTGGTGATAAGCCCCTGCGCGGAGGTCCATGCGCTCACGCTCACTTGCTGCCACTGCTGGTGCGAATCTGGGTCAACCTGGGTTTGCAGAATTTTTACGTTTGCCATCAGGGAATCATCAAGCACCGCGGAGAAAACGCGTTTGCCCATAAACTGCGTGATCACCCGCCCACGGCCTTTGCTTTCACGCCACCCCGTCACTTCCAACTGGACATTACTGCCCTCTTTTTTCAGCACTCTGACTTCGGTGGCCGGAAAAAGTAGCGCTTTACCGGCGGGACTCCCAGCCGTTGCCGTCAGGGCTTTCTCGCCTAACGAAAACAGCGTGGTCGCCTCCGACGGCGTCTCTCCCTGGCGTTGGAGTTGCTTAAACCGATCGCGAAAGCCGCTGCTCATATCAGGCTTGTGATGGGCAATACCTTTGTGACAGTCAATGCAGTTGCTGTCTTTCGCCGCCGCTGCGGTCATTTGTGCCGCTGCATTCGTCGATTGCTTGCCGTGATCCATCGCCTCATAGCTATGGCAGGATTTACAGGCTGCTGAATTATTGGCGCTCATTCGCGCCCACTCCCGCTGAGCAAGTTCTGCCCGCTTGGCGGTAAACTTTTCAGGCGTATCAATCGACGGGGAAATAAACGTATGGTAGAGATCGTTCAAGGCTTCCGTTTTGCGCAGAAGCGTCGGAACGATGCCTGGTGGAATATGGCAATCCTTACACTCGGCACGCACGCCGGAGGCATTGCGAAAATGTATGCTGGTCTGATATTCCTCCCCCACCGTACGCATCGAATGGCACGACAAACAAAACTCGGTGCTACTGGTGTAATGCACGCCTTGCCACGTTCCCCAAATGGCAAAGGCCATGGCAACGGCTCCAGCAAATGCCCACCATAGTGCGTTCTTTCTCATCCACGACATATTTGGCTCCCTTATTTTAATAGCGACACGCTAAGGGATATTAAAAAAGGAGAATAGAGACACCGGCAGCAGAGTATAGGAACAGCGTTCACTCTATGAGGCGAGTCAAAATAGTTAAAAATGGAAACTCGTAATATGCGGCTATCGTTTTAATAAGGAATTTCTCATGCTGGCACTGTTTCTCAACAGAGAAAGCCGTACATCGCTGCAACTGCAGATCTTTCAATTTTATTTTCAGGCTATTCAGAGGGGGAATTTGCTGTGCGGGGACAAACTTCCTTCTATCCGCGAGCAGGCGCAGGCGCTGAACGTCGCCAAAATCACAGTCGTTATGGCGTATGAAAAATTGATGGCGGCAGGGTTGATTAAGAGCCGACAGGGTATTGGCTATGAAGTGATCTTCACTACACCAGTACGTACACCCGCGGCACACATACCGTTAGCCCAGGGTTCACCGCCGGTAAAGCCTGAGCCTGCAGGCGTTTCCACCGATGTTTACGGTGAGATGGGACGGGATTTTTATTGCCGGATGGGCGTCCCCGATCCCAATGCCTTTCCCTGGTCAAGCTGGCGAAAATGGAATAATGCTCCCAGCGTACTAAAAGAGCAATTGTTTACCCGATATCATTCACCAAATGGATTATTTTCATTGCGTGAGCAAATGGTCAGATACCTTAATCTATCCCGGGGAATTAATACTCGCGCAGAAAACATCATTATTACCAACGGAATTCAGGAAGGGTTATCACTGCTCAGCCAAATATTTATTATTCATCACGCGGCAAGTCAGGAAAAAAAGTGTCATATTGTGACCGAATCCCCTTGTTATTCTGGAGCCTGGCATCTGTTTAATTACTACGGTGCCGACATTACGCCTATCGCGGTGGATAATCAGGGACTGTGCACGGATAAATTACCCGAATATGCAACCCAACTTTGTTACGTGACGCCCGCACATCAGTATCCGATGGGGAGTGTGCTTTCAGTGGAGCGGCGTCTGTCGTTGCTGACCTGGGCGCAGCGTGTCGGGGCGTACATTATCGAAGATGATTATGATGCCGTTTTTACGTACGGCGAAAATCCCCTCCCCGCGCTGAAAGCCATGGATTATCACGATCGGGTTATCTATATGGGGACATTCTCAAAAACGCTGGGGCCGGGTGCGCGTCTTGGTTATCTCATTTGCCCGGATGAACTGCTCCCGGCAGTGCAGAATATGAAAGCGTTAAACAACAACGGCAGCCAGTGGTTATTGCAGCAGTTTCTCGCTGAGTTAATGCAAAATCAGGTTTTTTATACCCACCTCGGCAAACTGGCCTGCAGCTACGCGTCCCGGCTCGCGCTTCTCCGGGACGGTCTTTCTGCGCTGTTCCCCGACGGAAAAATTGACGGCGCAACGGCGGGCCTGCATCTCTCGTTACACATCGATCGCTCGCCCGACGCCATCGCCTTGCTGCAACAGCGCTGCCTGCAGGCAGGTGTTCGCTTTGATACGTTACAGGACATTGAAAATGGTTCAGAAGAAATCTGGCGCAAGGAGAACAACGCCGGAGTGATGTTTTTCGGTTTTGGCGGGTTGCAGTTACCGCAGATCAATAAAGTGCTGAGAGTGCTGGAGCAGGCGTTAATTCAGCCCTGAAGGCAGAACAGGGATCGAGCTACTCGCCCAATCCCTGTTGATGCCATTACAGCAGATCGCGGAACTGCGTTTGTTTCAGCGCCAGCTCAACGCCGCGAACTTCTGCCAGCCCTTTCAGACGACCAATTGCGGAGTAACCCGGATTGGTTTTCTTGTGCAGATCGTCCAGCATCTGATGCCCGTGATCCGGACGCATTGGGATAGGACGCAGATCGCCCGCCTTCTTACGACGCTGTTCTTCACGCAGGATCGCCGCCACCACAGAGACCATATCTACGTCGCCCTGCAGGTGAGCACCTTCATGGAAGGTTTTCGGGTTATCTTCACGGCAGGTCGAACGCAAATGCGTAAAGTGAATACGATCGCCAAAGGTTTCAATCATTTTCACCAGATCGTTATCCGCCCGTACACCGTAAGAACCGGTACACATGGTGAAGCCGTTATAGATGCTGTCTACTGTTTCTTTCAACCACTGCATATCTTCAATGGTGGAAACAATACGCGGCAGGCCGAGGATCGGGCGCGGCGGATCGTCAGGATGCACGGCCAGGCGCACGCCTGCTTCTTCAGCTACCGGCACAATTGCGCGCAGGAATACGGCCATATTATTGCGCAGATCGTCTTTGCTGATACCGTCATACTCCGCCAGGCGCGCGCGAAACTTGTCCAGCGTATAACCTTCTTCTGCACCCGGCAGACCGGCGATAATATTGCGAGTCAGCTTCTCTACATCGGCTTCGCTCATGGCATTGAAATAGTCCAGAGCCTGACGCTGTTCTTCTGCGCTGTACTCCGCTTCCGCACCGGGGCGCTGCAGGATGTGCAGCTCAAAGGCCGCAAAGGCAATTTGATCGAAGCGCAGGGCTTTAGAACCGTCCGGGAGCTGATATTCAAGGTCAGTGCGCGTCCAGTCGAGGATCGGCATGAAGTTATAGCACACGGTATCAATGCCGCAGGTCGCCAGATTACGGATACTCTGCTGATAATTGGCGATCCACGTTTGATACTGTCCAGACTGGGTTTTGATGTCTTCGTGAACGGGAATGCTTTCCACCACCGACCAGGTCAGCCCCTTTTCAGCCAAAATAGCCTGTCGCTTTTGAATCTCTTCTACCGGCCACACTTCACCATTAGGAATGTGGTGCAAGGCGGTCACAACACCGGTTGCGCCAGCCTGACGCACATCATCAAGCGATACCGGATCGTTAGGCCCGTACCAACGCCAGGTTTGTTCCATTGCTTCACCTCACAAGTTGTTATACCAAATTAAGTTAGCTGCATGACGACTACCATACAGGCATCGGGTGGATGATCAACAGAACGCCGATGATTGATTGATCCAGCTCACATTCCCCGGATAAATAAGGCACACCAATTTAACTTGCTGTCATATAACTTTATACTGCCATTGTTAATTAATGGTTAATCAGGTGTATTTAATGAAGACAATTGCCTCGGCTTCACTCCCCAAAAATGTACAGATGCCACTGTACGATCGCCAACGCTTAACCTCGCGGATCGTACATTTTGGTTTCGGTGCTTTTCACCGTGCTCATCAAGCATTGTTGACCAATCGCGTACTCAATACGCAGGGAGGAAACTGGGGGATTTGTGAGATCAGCTTGTTCAGCGGCGATCGGCTGATGAGCCAGCTTCGTGAGCAGGATCATCTGTATACCGTGTTAGAAAAAGGTGCTGACGGCAATCAACCGATAGTGATAGGTGCCGTTAACGAATGCCTGAACGCCACGCTGGATTCGCTGGCGGCCATTATTGAAAAATTCTGTGAACCGCAGGTGGCGATTGTGTCGTTAACCATCACGGAAAAAGGCTACTGTATTGATCCATCCACCGGGTCGCTTGATGTCACAAACCCACGCATTATTCATGATTTGCAGTCGCCGGATGAACCGCACTCAGCGCCGGGCATTATCGTCGAAGCCCTGCATCGCCGACGCGAACGCGGATTACCGCCGTTTACCGTACTCTCGTGCGATAACATCCCGGACAACGGGCATGTGGTGAAAAACGCGATCCTGGGCATGGCGCAAAAACGTTCGCCTGAGCTGGCGGCGTGGATACAACAGCAGGTCAGTTTTCCGGGCACCATGGTCGACAGAATTGTCCCTGCCGCAACCGACGAATCGCTGGAAGAAATTGCCCAAACGCTGGGCATCGCTGACCCCTGTGGCATCAGTTGTGAGCCGTTTATCCAGTGGGTGATTGAAGACAATTTTGTCGCCGGCCGCCCGCAGTGGGAAACCGCCGGTGTCCAGATGGTTGATGACGTGCTGCCGTGGGAACAGATGAAACTGCGGATGCTA
Organism: Citrobacter sp. wls711; assembly: GCF_005281055.1. NCBI lineage: Bacteria > Pseudomonadati > Pseudomonadota > Gammaproteobacteria > Enterobacterales > Enterobacteriaceae > Citrobacter > Citrobacter sp. wls711. Next base: position 72,698 of record NZ_SZXC01000026.1, read on the forward strand.
AACGGCAGTCACTCATTTCTGGCCTATCTTGGCTATCTGTCCGGGTTTCAGCACATCAGCGATTGCATGCAGGACAACGCCTTTCGTGAAGCGGCTTACCGTCTGATGATGACGGAGCAGGCCCCCACGCTGCACATCACTAACGTCGATCTAAATCAGTATGCCGAAAGCCTGCTGCAACGTTTTGCCAATCCCGCACTGAAGCATAAGACATGGCAAATCGCGATGGACGGCAGCCAAAAATTGCCGCAAAGAATGCTGGAAGGGATCCGCGTACATTTATCACGGCAAAGCGACTGGCCTCTGCTGGCACTGGGCGTTGCGGGCTGGATGCGCTACGTGAGCGGCATTGATGATGCGGGTGCAGCCATTGATGTGCGCGATCCGTTGCGTGATAAGATCCGCGCGCTTGTCGAGCACAGTTCCCTATCAGAGCGCGTCAGCGCACTGCTTTCCCTGCGCGAGATTTTTGCCCCCGATCTGGTGCAGAATCCGCAATTCGTCGAAGCTATCGAGCAGGCCTGGCAGAATATTGCGCAATATGGCGCGCATCAGGCCGTCATGCAGACGTTAAAAAATTAACAATTTCTGCCATTCAGCGGGACGAAGCGCACCTTCGTCCTCTCTGCCCTTCTCTTTTTATCCTTTTTTCGCCAGGATTGTTGAACGCTATAACAGCATTTGATGATTCTGGAGCCAACGTGACCAAAACCAACCTCATTACCGGTTTTCTCGGCAGCGGTAAAACCACCTCTATTCTTCATTTACTCGCCAACAAAGATCCCGCTGAGAAGTGGGCTGTGCTGGTCAATGAGTTTGGCGAAGTCGGTATTGACGGCGCGCTGTTGGCCGACAGCGGCGCACTGCTAAAAGAGATCCCCGGAGGATGCATGTGTTGTGTTAACGGTTTGCCGATGCAGGTAGGCCTTAATACGTTACTGCGTCAGGGCAAACCCGACCGGTTATTGATCGAACCTACCGGCCTCGGGCATCCAAAACAGATTCTGGATTTACTCACCGCCCCGGTTTACGAACCGTGGATCGATCTGCGCGCGACACTCTGTATCCTTGACCCTCGCCTGCTGCTGGATGAAAAAAGCGTCGCCAATGAGAATTTCCGCGACCAGCTGGCCGCCGCTGACGTTATCGTCGCCAACAAAACCGATCGCGCGACGGCTGAAAGTGAACATGCCTTGCAAACCTGGTGGCAGCACTACGGCGGTCACCGTCAGTTGGTTCATGCCGACCATGGACACATTGACACGCAGTTACTGGATTTACCGCGTCTGAATCTGGCAGAGCTTCCCACAAGTGCGGCACACGCCCACCAGCATGCCGACAAAAAAGGGCTGGCGGCACTGAGCCTGCCGGCACAGCAGCGCTGGCGTCGTAGTCTCAACAGCGGTCAGGGGCATCAGGCCTGCGGCTGGATTTTCGATGCGGACACCGTGTTCGATACCATCGGCCTGCTGGAATGGTCGCGTCTCGCGCCGGTAGGTCGCGTAAAAGGCGTCATGCGAATCAAGGAAGGATTGGTACGCATCAACCGTCAGGGTGATGACTGGCACATTGAGACCCAAAACGTCGCACCTCCGGACAGCCGTATTGAACTCATCTCGGACACCGAGACTGACTGGAACGCGTTACAGGGTGCATTGTTGAAGCTTCGTTTAGACGCTAACGCGTAAGGTTGCCTGCGATTTTGGCAATGGTGAACGATGATGAAAACCCGATACCCTTTTATTCTCCTGCTTAATATCGCAGGTCTGGCGCTGTTTCTGTCCTGGTATATTCCAGCCGGACATGGGTTCTGGTATTCCATCGATTTTGGTGTTTTCCACTTCTTCAACCAAAAACTGGTCGACAGCCCAATGTTCCTGCGGGTTGTCGCAATCACCAACAACCGCGCGTTTGACGGCTGCTCGCTGTTGGCAATGGGTGCCCTGATGCTGAGTTTTTGGCGCAAAGAAACCCCGGACGGGCGCCGCCGTATCATTGCAATTGGTCTGGTGATGCTGCTCACGGCGGTGGTATTAAATCAGTTAGGCCAGGTGCTTATTCCGGTTAAACGCGCCAGTCCAACCCTGATGCTGGATAATATTCATCGTGTCAGCGAGCTGCTGCATATTTCAACCAAGGATGCGTCAAGTGACAGCTTCCCGGGCGATCACGGCATGATGCTGCTTATTTTTTCCGCATTTATGCTGAGGTATTTCGGAAAAGTCGCAGGATTAATCGGCCTTATTATCGCTGTTGTTTTTGCCTTTCCTCGCGTAATGATTGGTGCTCACTGGCTTACTGATATCGTGGTCGGTTCGATGACCGTCGTTTTGACTGGCCTGCCCTGGTGGCTAATGACACCATTAAGCGACCGTTTGGTCACCCTGTTCACGAATTATCTCCCCGGTAAAAACAAACATTTTTTAAACAAATAACGCAGAGTAATTAACATCATCAGGGATACTTCTGATTCCCTGATGATATCTGACGATAATCTCTCTTGCTGACTGTCATTCTCTTGTCATCTTATTCCTGTTGAAAATGAATGAATTGTGTGTTTTTCAGCCTAATTGTTCTTAATTTAGCCAATGCCGTTTATTCACTTTCTGTATCAATTTTTCTTATAAGAAATCACGTAAAATCACTCGCAATGACTGTGGCGATCGGGTAATCTCGAACTCGTTTTGCCTCGCGAGATAATTATTCTCTTTACGAATAAATTTGTGCGTTCTACCACAGATTTGACCATAAAGAATTGTCTCATCGTGCGTAGGTAATTAGTCTCGTCATGTTTGGCATTTTTTATAACGATATTTATCGTTAAGGACTTCAAGGGAAAACAAACAACATGGTCAAATCTCAACCGATTTTGAGATATATCTTGCGGGGCATACCCGCGATAGCAGTTGCGGTTCTGCTTTCTGCATGTAGCACAACGAACACCGCCAAGAATATGCATTCTGAGACGCATGCTGTGGGCAATGGAGATAACTCTTCACTGCAAGCCTCTCAGGATGAATTTGAAAGTATGGTACGTAATATCGATGTTAAATCTCGTATTATGGACCAATACGCTGACTGGAAAGGCGTGCGTTACCGCCTTGGCGGCAGCACTAAGAAAGGGATTGATTGTTCAAGCTTTGTACAGCGTACATTCCGTGAACAATTTGGTTTAGAGCTTCCTCGCTCAACCTACGAACAACAGGAAACGGGTAAATCCGTTTCGCGCACCAATCTGCGCACCGGCGATCTGGTTCTGTTCCGTGCGGGCTCTACGGGCCGTCACGTCGGTATTTATATCGGTAACAACCAGTTTGTACATGCCTCGACCAGCAGCGGCGTTGTTATTTCCAGTATGAACGAGCCTTACTGGAAAAAGCGTTACAACGAAGCCCGCCGGGTTCTGAGTCGCAGTTAATTCGTTTGGCAGCTATCCCTTGGCTATCCTGATGAGACAAATCAAAAGCACTGCTTAGGCAGTGCTTTTTGCTTTTCTTTTTCACAACAGAAAAATCTCACGATAAGCGTCAATCCAGGCTATAGTCTTACAAATTAAGCGGTTTAATAATAAGCAGTTACTGCAGGAAAACATAAAGAACTATGTTCAAACGCGCCTCCTCTTCCGGTCGAAAAATCCTGATCACCTGCATTTTAACGGGGCTCGTCGTCGCCTTACTCGTCAGCACATTGCAATTTTTCGTCTCGTGGCACAAACGAGAAGTGAAGTACGACACGCTGCTCTCCGATATACAGAATTACGTCAAAAGTTACTTCTCTGAACTCAAAACAACCACTGATGAACTGCAACCCCTGGTCACTGACAGTTGCCAACAAGTTGCGGCTAAATTAACCTCCAGCGCGGCCTTTAGTCTGAACGTACGTGCTTTTTTGCTGATAAATGACAGCATCGCATTTTGCTCATCCGCCACGGGCCCCATGAATACCCCCATCCAGGAGCTGATGCCGTCGATTAATCTCAACCGCGATATCGATGTGGCTCTGCTCCCAGGTACGCCGATGGTGCCCGACAAACCCGCGATAATGATTTGGTATCGTCATCCTGCCCTGATGAATAGCGGCGTATTTAGCTCACTGAACATCAATCTGGCCCCCTATCTTCTCTATACCGCCCGGCAGGATGATTTTGACGGTATTGCCATCATCGTCGACAACATGGCTATTTCGACATTTTCAGCTCACCTGATACCCGTCTCCGATCTTCCTGATGCCTCATCCCCGCGACAGGCGACGATTGACGGCCTGCCGGTGACTGTGCGGTTGTACGCACAAGAGTGGACGTATAACGATATCTGGTATTCCCTCATGCTGGGGTGCATGGCCGGAATTATGGCGGCACTGCTTGTCTGGTACTACATCTACACCCTCCGTTTACGGCCCGGGAAAGATATTCTCAACGCCATCAAGCACAATCAGTTTTATGTGGTTTACCAACCGGTCATGGAGATGCAAACGCTGGAGGTAAAAGGCGTAGAAGTCTTATTACGCTGGCGTCATCCGACAACGGGCGAGATCCCGCCGGATGCCTTTATTCATTACGCCGAATCGCAGCAAATGATTGTGCCGCTCACCCAGCATCTCTTTAAGCTGGTGGCCCACGATGCGCCTGCGCTGCAAAAAGTACTCCCCAAAGGCGCAAAATTGGGGATCAATATTGCCCCCTCACACCTGCATGGCGAGAGTTTCAAAGCAGATATTCAGGAACTGAGCGCCGCGTTACCCGCCAACTATTTTCAGGTGGTGCTGGAAATCACCGAACGCGATATGCTCGATCAGCACGAAGCCACGAAAATCTTTGAATGGATACATGCTGCCGGGCTCGAAATTGCCATTGATGATTTCGGCACCGGCCATAGCGCCCTCATCTATCTGGAACGCTTTACGGTTGATTACCTGAAGATTGACCGTGGGTTTATCAATGCCATTGGTACCGAGACGCTGACGTCGCCGGTACTGGATGCCGTGTTGACACTCTCCAGACGCCTGAATATGCTGACGGTTGCTGAAGGCGTAGAAACGCAGGAGCAGGCCCGGTGGCTGCGCGATCGCGGGGTGCATTTCTTCCAGGGTTACTGGGTCAGCCGTCCGTTAAAGCTGGCTGATTTCGTACGCTGGATGGCGAAGCCAGATATGCCAAAGTGGTGATCGCACAGTGCGATTCGTCGATACACAACGCTTGCCGGAACCTCCCCGAGGCTCGGACATGAGGTCCATCGGCAGGTGGACAAGAAAAGGAAAACCCGTGCATAGGATTGTTCGCGTACTGCTGCTATTTTTCACCGTTATAGGTTTTAGCGCTCAGGCTCAGTCCATCAAAGAAAGCTATGCATTTTCCGTACTGGGCGAACCCAAGTATGCGTTCAATTTTACCCACTTCGACTATGTGAATCCCGCTGCCCCCAAAGGGGGGCAAATCACGCTCTCGTCCATCGGCACCTTCGATAATTTCAACCGCTACTCGATGCGAGGGAATCCCGGCGCCCGGACTGAATCACTTTACGATGCGCTGTTTACCACTTCCGATGATGAACCCGGTAGCTATTACCCGCTCATTGCCGACAGAGCCCGCTACGCGGACGACTATTCCTGGGTTGAAATCGCCATTAACCCGCGCGCGCGTTTTCACGATGGGTCACCAATCACCGCCCGCGACGTTGCCTTTACCTTCCACAAATTTATGACCGAAGGCGTGCCGCAGTTTCGTCTGGTATACAAAGGGACCACCGTTAAAGCGATCGCCCCGTTAACCGTGCGAATTGAGTTAGCCAAACCGGGTAAAGAAGACATGCTCAGCCTGTTTTCATTACCGGTGATGCCTGAGAAATACTGGAAAGATCACAAGCTCAGCGACCCGTTATCCTCCCCCCCCCTTGCCAGCGGACCTTACCGCATCACCCAGTGGAAAATGGGGCAGTATATTGTCTACTCACGGGTCAAAGATTACTGGGCCGCTGACCTGCCGGTTAATCGTGGGCGCTGGAATTTTGATACCCTCCGCTACGACTATTACCTTGATGACAACGTGGCCTTTGAAGCATTTAAAGCCGGTGCATTTGACCTGCGTCTTGAGAACGATGCCAAAAACTGGGCAACACGTTATACCGGTAAGAACTTCACAAAACAGTACATCGTCAAAGCCGAACAAAAAAACGAGTCGGCGCAGGATACGCGCTGGTTAGCGTTTAACATCCAGCGTCCGGTGTTCAGCGACCGCCGTGTTCGTGAAGCGATCACGCTGGCCTTTGATTTTGAATGGATGAATAAGGCGTTGTTTTATAATGCCTGGAGCAGGACGACCAGCTATTTCCAGAACACCGAATATGCCGCCAAAAATTATCCCGACGCGGATGAGCTGGTGCTACTTGCACCGATGAAAAACGATCTGCCTCCTGAAGTCTTCAGCCAAATCTATCAGCCACCCACATCAAAAGGCGACGGTTACGATCGTGAAAACCTGCTGAAGGCCAGTGCACTCCTGGACAAGGCCGGATGGGTATTGAAGGGGCAGCAGCGGGTCAATATCACCAGCGGCAAAGCACTGACTTTTGAGCTGTTGCTCCCGGCAGGCAGTAACAGCCAATGGGTATTACCGTTCCAGCATAACCTGCAGCGGCTGGGCATTACGATGAATATCCGCCAGGTCGATAACTCACAAATCACCAACCGCCTGCGCAGCCGCGACTATGACATGATGCCAAGGCTGTATCGTGCGATGCCGTGGCCCAGCTCGGATCTGCAAATTCTGTGGGCCTCCGAATATATTGATTCCAGCTATAACGCTCCCGGCGTGCAAAGCCCGGTCATTGATAAGCTGATTAGCCAGATCATTGCGGCGCAAGGTAATAAAGCAAAACTTATCCCGCTGGGACGCGCACTGGACCGCGTGTTAACCTGGAATTATTACATGTTGCCGATGTGGTTTATGGCCGAAGATCGGCTGGCATGGTGGGACAAATTTTCGCAGCCTGCCGTTCGCCCGATTTACACCATCGGCGTGGACAACTGGTGGTATGACGTCAACAAAGCGGCCAAACTTCCCGCTGCCAGACGACAGGGAGAATAAATGGGCGCATATCTGATTCGACGTCTGCTGCTGGTGATCCCGACGCTCTGGGCCATCATTACCATCAACTTTTTTATCGTGCAGATTGCCCCAGGCGGCCCGGTCGAGCAGGCCGTTGCCGCCATTGAATTCGGGCAAAGTGGCGCACTGCCGGGCGCCGGTAGTGAGGGTGTGCGTGCCAGCCACGCGCAAACCGGCGTCGGGAACATCAGCGACAGCAATTATCGTGGTGGTCGCGGCCTGGATCCGGAAGTGATTGCTGAAATCACCCGCCGTTACGGATTCGATAAACCGATTCACGAACGTTATTTCAACATGCTCTGGAACTATATCCGCTTCGATTTTGGCGACAGCCTGTTTCGCAGCGCCTCGGTCCTGACATTAATCAAAGACAGCCTGCCCGTCTCCGTCACGCTGGGATTATGGAGTACGCTGATTATCTATCTGGTGTCGATTCCGCTGGGGATCCGCAAAGCGGTGTACAACGGCAGCCGCTTTGACGTGTGGAGCAGCGCATTCATTATTATCGGCTACGCCATCCCCGCATTCCTGTTTGCAATTTTATTGATCGTTTTCTTTGCCGGCGGCAGCTATTACGACCTTTTCCCGCTACGCGGTCTGGTTTCCGCCAATTTTGACGCTCTGCCCTGGTATCAAAAAATCACCGATTATCTGTGGCATATCACCCTGCCGGTGCTGGCAACGGTGGTGGGTGGATTTGCCGCACTGACGATGCTAACCAAAAACTCCTTTCTGGATGAGGTTCGCAAACAGTATGTCGTCACCGCGCGCGCTAAAGGCGTTAGCGAGAAAAACATTCTGCGCAAACACGTCTTTCGTAACGCCATGCTGTTGGTGATAGCCGGTTTTCCAGCCACCTTCATCAGTATGTTTTTCACCGGCTCACTGTTGATTGAAGTCATGTTCTCGCTGAACGGTCTGGGATTACTGGGCTATGAATCGACCGTGTCACGCGACTATCCGGTGATGTTTGGTACGCTTTATATCTTCACGCTGATCGGCCTGCTGCTCAATATCCTCAGTGATATTAGCTATACGCTGGTCGATCCACGTATTGATTTCGAGGGACGCTAATGTCGCGCTTAAGCCCCGTCAATCAGGCCCGCTGGGCGCGTTTTCGCCACAATCGCCGTGGCTACTGGTCGCTGTGGATTTTTCTGCTGCTGTTCGGCTTAAGCCTGTGTTCCGAGCTGATTGCCAATGATAAGCCACTGCTGGTGCGCTATGACGGCAGCTGGTACTTTCCACTGGTCAAAAACTACAGTGAAAGCGATTTCGGCGGCCCGTTAGCCACCAAAGCAGATTATCAGGATCCGTGGCTGCAGCAGCGTCTGGAAAGCCAGGGATGGATCCTGTGGGCACCCGTGCGCTTTGGCGCCACCAGCATTAACTTTGCCACCGACACCCCCTTCCCTTCCCCGCCGTCCGCACAAAACTGGCTGGGCACCGATGCCAACGGCGGCGACGTACTGGCGCGCATCCTCTATGGGACGCGCATTTCCATCCTGTTTGGTCTGATGTTAACCCTGTGCTCCAGCGTCATGGGCGTGATGGCCGGTGCGCTGCAGGGCTATTACGGCGGAAAGGTGGACCTGTGGGGGCAACGCTTCATTGAAGTCTGGTCCGGGATGCCGACGCTATTTTTGATAATCCTACTCTCCAGCGTCGTCCAACCCAACTTCTGGTGGCTATTGGCCATTACGGTCGTGTTTGGCTGGATGAGCCTGGTCGGCGTGGTACGCGCAGAGTTTTTACGCACGCGAAACTTTGATTACATCCGCGCCGCACAGGCGCTCGGCGTGAGCGATCGCAGCATTATCCTGCGCCACATGCTGCCGAATGCGATGGTCGCCACGCTGACCTTTTTGCCGTTTATTTTATGTAGCTCAATTACCACACTGACCTCGCTGGATTTTCTGGGGTTCGGCTTACCACTCGGCTCCCCGTCGCTCGGAGAACTGCTGTTGCAGGGCAAAAACAACTTACAGGCACCGTGGCTTGGGATCACCGCATTCGTGTCGGTAGCCCTGTTGTTATCGCTGCTGATCTTTATTGGTGAAGCGGTACGCGACGCATTTGATCCCAACAAGGCGGTATAAGATGACGCAACCTCTGTTAGCCATTGACAATTTATCGGTCGGTTTTCGTCAGCAGGGAACCGTACGTACCGTGGTGAACGAAATTTCATTGCACGTCGAAGCCGGGCAAACCCTGGCGCTGGTGGGCGAGTCCGGCTCGGGTAAAAGCGTCACCGCACTCTCCATTTTACGTTTGCTCCCCACACCTCCGGCGGTCTATCTTGCCGGTGATATCCGCTTTCACGGTGAATCACTACTCCACGCCAGCGAACAAACGCTACGCGGCGTACGGGGGAATAAAATCGCCATGATTTTCCAGGAGCCGATGGTGTCGCTCAACCCGCTGCACACTCTGGAAAAACAGCTCTATGAAGTGTTGTCACTGCATCGGGGGATGCGTCGGGAAGCCGCACGGGCAGAGATCTTGACCTGTCTGGATCGCGTCGGGATCCGTCAGGCCGCCAAGCGTCTGGCGGATTTCCCACACCAGCTTTCCGGCGGAGAGCGTCAGCGCGTGATGATCGCCATGGCGCTGCTCACTCGCCCTGAACTGCTGATTGCCGACGAACCCACCACCGCACTGGATGTTTCCGTGCAGGCACAAATCCTGCAACTGCTGCGCGAGCTACAACGCGAGCTGAATATGGGCCTGCTGTTCATCACCCATAATCTCAGTATCGTCAAAAAGTTAGCTGACACCGTTGCGGTGATGCAAAACGGTCAGTGCGTTGAACAAAACCGTGCCGGGCAACTGCTTTCTGCCCCCACCCATCCTTACACGCAGAAATTGCTCAACAGTGAACCTGCCGGCGATCCAGTACCTTTACCCACCGGCCACCCCCCCTTGCTGGAAGTGGAGCAGCTTCGCGTCGCTTTCCCCATCCGTAAAGGGCTGCTTAAGCGCGTGGTGGACCATAACGTGGTGGTCAACAACGTCAGTTTTTCTCTGAAACCGGGAGAAACGCTGGGACTGGTTGGCGAATCAGGATCGGGGAAAAGTACCACCGGTCTGGCACTGCTGAGGCTCATCGCCTCACAAGGTCGCATTGTATTCGATGGTCAGGCGCTGCATACCTTAAACCGCCGTCAACTGCTGCCGGTACGCCACCGCATTCAGGTTGTCTTTCAGGACCCTAACTCATCGCTGAACCCGCGCCTGAGCGTATTACAGATTATTGAAGAGGGGTTACGCGTGCATCAACCCACGTTGTCTGCCGAGCAACGTGAAGCGCAGGTGAAAGCGGTAATGGCAGAAGTCGGCCTGGATAGCGACACGCGGCATCGTTACCCTGCCGAGTTTTCCGGTGGTCAGCGTCAACGTATTGCGATTGCCAGAGCACTGATTTTAAAACCATCGCTGATTATTCTGGATGAGCCGACATCGTCACTCGACAGGACCGTCCAGGCGCAAATCCTGACGTTGCTTAAGTCATTACAGCAAAAGCATCGCCTGGCCTACATCTTTATCAGCCACGATTTGCATGTTGTACGTGCGCTATGCCATCAGGTTATTGTGCTACGGCAAGGAGAGGTCGTGGAACAGGGGCAATGCGAGCACGTCTTCAACGCGCCACAACAAGCCTATACGCGTCAGCTGCTCGCGCTAAGCTGACGCTCAAAATGGGTTATTATTTGAAAAAGGTTCTGCGATAGCCACGCCGAAATTTTTCAGTCTGCAGGTCGCTGCAAATTCATCCTGACGATTGACGAACAGACACGGCTCCCCTTCACATTCCAGTACGGAACACGGAACTTCAATGTCGCTCAACGCCTGGCTGAGTTTATGCATTACCGACCACGCACTGTCACCGTCCGGACTGAGTAACTTGAGCGCCACCAGGCTATTCTCATTGCTCTGGCCGTTTTGCGGAATCGGTTCAACTTTTGAACCTGCGAAACCCACCGACCAACGATAGCACTGCGGCAGACGGTGAACGATTGAGAGTTGTAATGTCATCACTTTCTTTCCCTGGAAGTACAATTACTTCACAATTATTTTACATCAATATTAACACATCATTGACAATACGTCTTTAGACAGTTGGCAAACGTTTACACCCTGTCTGTATGCCACTTTCCGAACCCAATATTTAAATTTATTCAACGGTTCTGGCAGTTTTCCGGGCTATATGTACGCGTTTCTGCGATCTAACTCAACCTTTTTAACTACAATGATGTGACTTTTTACATAAATTGATTTTACATAAAATATACATAACCAGGGGAATAGATAGATTAGCGGTTGATGTACATCAACTCCGGGGGGCAAATGCCCCCCAGGTTGTGTATTAGATCACCGTTTTTTGGCTCGACTGGCATAGAGATAGAAGAGAATGGAACAGGACGCACAAAAGGCAATCGTCCAGATCATCGGCCAGGCCGAGTTAAAGGTCGCCAGTGACAGTAGCGCACCTACAATGGCACCGATGCCAAAGCGGAAGGTTCCCGCCAGCGACGACGCCGTGCCAGCCATATGCGGGAACTCATCGAGGATCACTGCCATCGCGTTAGATGACACCATCGATACGCAACCAACAAACGCCGCAACACCGACCACCAGCGCCCAGAAGCCCAACCCGAACAGCGCGCTAAATACCATCCAGCCCGCCATAACAAACTGGATCCACAGCCCGGTGCGGAACATATTCAATGCCCCAACCCGCCGAACAAAGCGGCTGTTAATAATGGTCATCACAAACAGGAAGACAATGTTCAGCGCAAAGTAATAGCCAAAGTTCTGCGGCGAAACATGGTTGATCTCAATGTAGACAAAGGGACCAGCGCTGAGAAACGAGAACATCCCGGCAAAACTAAATCCGCTGGCCAGCATATAGCTCAACACGCGCTTATGGCGAAACAGCGAGGCGAAATTGCCCATTGTGGTACGCAAACGAAACGGCTGGCGTCGCTCAACGGGCAAGGTCTCTTTGATCAAGGTGAAAATCATCACCGAAGCCAGAATTGCCGCCACGGCCAGGATCCAAAAGATGTAGTGCCAGCTTAACCATACCAGCACCCAGCCACCGACAATCGGCGCCAGCAGCGGCGCAATCGTCGTGACCAGCATGACGAAGGACATCATGCGTGAAAACTCTTCTTTCGGATAAATATCGCGCATCAGGGCGTTGATCACCACGCTCGCCGCCGCAGCCGCCAGGCCGTGGAAGAAACGCATCGTAATCAATTGATCGATAGTTTGTGCCAGCGCGCAGGCGACTGCCGCCGCCGCAAACACCAGCGTTCCCCCCAGAATCACCGGCTTACGCCCGATGCTGTCTGCCATAGGGCCGTAGATCAGTTGCCCCACTGCAAACCCCAAAATATAGGTACTGAGGGTCATTTGCGCACTGCCCGCAGGCACGCCAAACTGAGCAGAGATCACCGGCAGCGCCGGAAGATACATATCAATCGACAACGGCATTAACATGGCCAACAAGCCAAGGATAAAAACAATGGCAATTGAAGAGTTCTGCCGGGTGGTCACATTTAGCTCCTGAAATTAACGAGGGGTTACGTTAACGCTGGCGATTTCTTCTTCAGTCAAGGGGCGGTATTCGCCGGGCGCAAGATCGTCATCCAGTTTGATGGCGCCGATTCGCTCACGGTGCAGTTCCACAACATGGTTGCCAACGGCGGCAAACATACGCTTAACCTGATGATAGCGCCCTTCGCTAATGGTCAAGCGCACTTGGGTTGGCGTAATCACTTCCAGCACCGCCGGTTTTGTCAGATCTTTTTCGTTATGCAACTGTACACCACGGGTAAACTGTTCGGCGGTATCTTCCGCCACCGGCGACTCTAACGTCACCAGATAGGTTTTCTCACAATGGTGACGCGGGGAGGTGATGCGGTGTGACCACTGACCGTCATCGGTCATCAGTACCAGCCCGGTGGTGTCGATATCCAGACGCCCTGCCGCATGCAGCTTGTGGGCAACAGGTTCATCGAGGAAATAAAGCACTGTCGGATGATCCGGGTCTTCCGTGGAGCACACATAGCCCTGAGGCTTGTTGAGCATAAAATAGCGCGGGCCATTTTGCTGAGTCAGTGAATTACCGTCGTATTCGACGTCATGTTCTGGCAGCAGTTTAAAGGCGCTATTTCTGACGATTTCGCCATCGACGGTAACGCGGTTACCACGGATTTCACGCCCGGCAATAGCGCGGCTGACGCCGAGTTGCTGAGCGATAAATTTATCAAGTCGCATGAGTGTGATTTTGCCTGTAACAATACGGAAATCGAGCGTTATGCCCGAAAAGTGGAGCCGTTTTCCGCTCAGTATAGCGGGCTAACAACTTCCCTCAAGGGAAAAAGATTCGTGGCATACTATTCATTGTTATTGTTTACCCTAGTGAGACCATGACTTTTACACTTCGCCCTTACCAACAAGAAGCCGTGGATGCCACGCTCAACCATTTTCGCCACTACCGCACACCTGCGGTCATCGTCCTGCCAACCGGGGCGGGTAAAAGCCTGGTGATTGCTGAACTGGCGCGTGTGGCGCGTGGGCGCGTATTAGTGCTGGCGCATGTGAAGGAGTTGGTCGCACAGAATCATGCCAAATATTGTGCGTTGGGGCTGGAAGCCGATATCTTTGCCGCTGGCCTGAAGCGTAAAGAGAGCCACGGTAAAGTGGTTTTCGGCAGCGTACAGTCGGTGGCGCGTAATCTGGAAGCGTTTCAGGGTGAATTTTCCCTGCTCATCGTCGACGAGTGCCATCGCATTGGTGACGACGAAGAGAGCCAGTATCAGCAAATTCTGACTCACCTGACCCACGTCAACCCTCACCTACGCCTGCTCGGACTGACCGCCACGCCTTTCCGCCTCGGTAAAGGCTGGATTTACCATTTTCATTATCACGGTATGGTGCGCGGCGATGAAAAAGCGCTTTTTCGCGACTGTATTTATGAGCTGCCGCTGCGCTACATGATTAAGCACGGCTATCTGACGCCGCCAGAGCGCCTCGACATGCCGGTCGTCCAGTATGACTTCAGCCGCCTGCAAGCACAAAGTAATGGTTTGTTCAGCGAAGCTGACCTCAACCATGAGCTGAAAAAACAGCAGCGGATAACACCGCATATCATCAGTCAGATTATCGAGTTTGCTCAGACGCGCAAAGGCGTCATGATATTTGCCGCTACCGTGGAGCACGCGAAAGAGATTGTTGGTCTGCTGCCCGCAGACGATGCCGCACTGATCACCGGTGACACGCCTGGCGCAGAGCGAGATGTGTTGATTGAGGATTTCAAAACCCAGCGCTTTCGCTATCTGGTCAACGTAGCGGTGCTGACCACCGGGTTTGACGCCCCACATGTCGATCTCATTGCGATCCTGCGCCCCACCGAGTCCGTAAGCCTGTACCAACAAATCGTCGGACGTGGGCTACGCCTGTCGCCGGGAAAAACGGATTGTCTGATCCTCGACTACGCGGGCAATCCTCACGATCTTTACGCCCCGGAAGTCGGTGCGCCAAAAGGAAAAAGCGACAACGTTCCGGTGCAGGTATTCTGCCCCGCCTGCGGGTTTGCTAACACCTTCTGGGGTAAGACCACAGCCGATGGCACGCTGATCGAACACTTTGGCCGTCGCTGCCAGGGTTGGTTTGAAGATGATGACGGTCACCGTGAACAATGTGACTTCCGCTTTCGTTTTAAAAACTGCCCACAGTGCAATGCTGAAAATGACATTGCCGCTCGCCGCTGTCGGGCATGCGATACCATACTGGTCGATCCGGACGATATGCTGAAGGCGGCGCTCAGGCTCAAGGATGCGCTGGTACTGCGCTGTAGCGGCATGGCGTTACAGCATGGCCAGGATGACAAAGGTGAATGGCTGAAAATAACGTATTATGATGAGGATGGCGCCGACGTCAGCGAACGATTTCGTTTGCACACCCCCGCTCAACGTACCGCCTTTGAACAGCTGTTTATTCGCCCACACACCCGCACGCCCGGCGTCCCTATACGCTGGATAACCGCCGCCGACATCCTGGCGCAGCAGGCGCTGTTACGCCATCCCGATTTTGTGGTCGCTCGCATGAAAGGTCAGTACTGGCAGGTACGTGAAAAGGTCTTTGATTACGAAGGCCGCTTCCGACGGGCACATGAATTGCGCGGTTAATCGTACTTTTGATTGATGTACCCGTCATTTGAGGATAGAATCTCGCCCGCTTTTGCATACGCAAAGCAGATCACTTACCTGTTGCTGGGTCGCCTGTAGCAGGAATTATTAAAGAGAGATTTAAATGTTTACTATTAACGCTGAAGTACGTAAAGAGCAGGGTAAGGGTGCGAGCCGCCGCCTGCGTACCGCTAACAAGTTCCCGGCAATCATCTACGGTGGCGCAGAAGCCCCGATTGCTATCGAACTGGATCACGATTCAATCATGAACATGCAAGCTAAAGCTGAATTTTACAGCGAAGTTCTGACCATCGTTGTTGACGGTAAAGAAGTTAAAGTTAAAGCTCAGGCTGTACAGCGTCACCCGTTCAAGCCAAAACTGTCTCACATCGACTTCGTTCGCGCGTAATCGCCAACAAGTTGAAGAAAAACCCCGCCTCGGCGGGGTTTTTTATGCGTTTAATTTAGTTTGACGACATTAAGAGCAACGAGAACCCACTTTGCTTTTCCGCTTTCTTAAATCTCGTCAAATTCAATTAACGCCTCCCCTAATCGAGGATCTGTAGTTTCCGCTGCTGTATTCATACCTTTAAGCCGATTGAATAATGCCCGTTGACGAACGCTGGCACTTTCCGGTTTCCACGGCAAAATTCGTATTGGCATAGTTTGCCCTTCATTCAACGCATCAAATACCTTTTCATTGGTAAGTAAGTCGCCGCCGCTCCATGTCTTGCTATCAAACTGAAAATCAAAAAAGACATGGAGTTCCAGTTCATCTACGCGCACTCGACGCTTTGCATTATCGATGCTTATTTCCACCTTCTCTTTATGTGTCAAAGTAGCATCAAGATTGAGTCCATACCGTTTCAACTGCCCCTTATCGTAATAGTAACTCATGCTGGAATAGGTTGATTTAAAAGCAAATCCAGTAATGAATAAACCAGTAAATAAGAACAGTGGGCATATGGACAAGCTCAGTAACCAGTTGGCACCATGAGTATAAAACAGTACCAACGAGAGAACGGTGAACACAATACCAAGCATCAACATCATCAAAAATGTTACAATGTGCGCGTAAAAAACCTGCCGAAATAAACTGAAATTAACAGGCGGCTTCTGACGTATTCCTTTACTCACTACTGCGTCCTTTTATGTAGTATGCCCTTATTTCCCGCCAGAAGTACGACGCTGCAGCTGATCGCGCAGGTTAGGCGGCGTACCTTTGATGGTTAAGGTGTCCGTTGCCGGATCCCAGAAAATACGTTCACCCAGCAGCATGGCGTCGAAGTTGATGGTTAACCCACCGCCGCTACCGGCAAACTTGGTTAACTGACGCAGCGTACTGCGATCTGCCGGGAAGCTCTCTTCCAGCTCATAGCCTTTATCCGCGGTAAATTCACTGAAGCTGACCTCACTGACGCCGGAAAGCTCTTTTGACAGAGACTCCAGTTCAATCTCTTCACCGGCCTGAAGCTGCTCGTTGCAGTAGCTGTAAACCTGCTGACGCACGTTCTGGCGTTCAGCTTTATCCAGTTGAGCTTCGGCAGTGAAGTCGTCTACCGCCTGCAGCAGGCCACGGTTTTGCGCTTTCGCATTCAGTCCTTCGCTGGCCCCGAGGAAATCCATAAAGAAATCGGCAACTTTACGTCCTACCCTTCCTTTCAGGAACGTCAGATACCGCGTGGACTCCGGGTTGGTTTCCCACTCGGTTAAATCAATACGCGCCACGATATCAGCATGATTGATATCCAGATAGTGCGTCGGGTTGATATCCAGATTTTCATTCACGCGCATGCTGCTTAAGTTGTTCAGCACCGCCACCAGCAGATACTCTACCGCCAGGTAACGGTAATGACAGAACAGCACGATGCCGCCGTCAGCAAACGGATACTTCGCCAGCTCATCGCGCAGACGCCCGGTTGCGGCACGACTGAACGCCAGAAAATCCTCTTCGCCCTGACGCTGCAAACGCAGCGTTTGCGCCAGTTCGCTCTCTTCGCTAAACAGGCCATAGGCTTTATTCTTGGCGCTATATACCCGATGCAGCTCAGCCATCATCTCGACAACGGTCGCCGTCGGCTCCAGTAATGAATCGCGCAAGACCAGCTCAAGGTTCTGCTCATCACGCTTGATAAGCTGGTGCAGGGCAATCTGGTTGATATCCAGACTCATGATAAACTCTCCTTTAAGACCGGGCGGTATTCAACCACCTGCCGGGCAGTGACGCAATAGAAGATAAAAAAGCAGAAAAAAAACTGTCGCTACGGTAATATGTTGCCCTTTCATGAACAGACAGATTTCGATTTATGCCACAAATTTCCCGCTATAGTGACGAACACGTTGAACAATTGCTGAATGAAATGCTCAACGTACTGGAAAAACATAAGGCACCGACCGATCTTTCCCTGATGGTACTGGGAAACATGGTCACTAACCTTATCAATACAAGCGTCGCACCGGCCCAGCGCCAGGCGATTGCGAATTCATTTGCCCGCGCATTGCAGTCTTCGATAAACGACGACCAAGCGCACTAAGAGCCTGCTCCGGGGAAACGAACAACAGTTTATGGTAACTCATCGTCAACGCTACCGTGAGAAAGTCTCCCAGATGGTTAGCTGGGGGCACTGGTTCGCCTTGTTCAACATTCTGTTGGCCATGGTGCTCGGTAGTCGTTACCTGTTTGTCGCCGACTGGCCGACAACGCTTGCAGGTCGTGTTTATTCTTATCTGAGCGTTGTAGGGCATTTTAGCTTCCTGGTGTTTGCCGCCTATTTGCTGATCCTGTTCCCCCTGACGTTTATCGTCATGTCCCAGAGGCTGATGCGATTCTTATCAGCCATCCTGGCGACCGTGGGCATGACGCTGCTGTTGATTGACAGCGAAGTGTTCACCCGTTTCCACCTGCATCTCAATCCGATTGTCTGGGAACTGGTCATTAACCCCGATCAGAACGAAACGGCGCGTGACTGGCAGCTGATGTTCATCAGCGTGCCGATTATTCTGCTAATAGAAATGTTGTTTGCGACCTGGAGCTGGCAAAAGCTGCGCAGCCTGACGCGTCGCCGTCATTTCGCGAAACCTTTAGCCGCTTTCTTTTTCGTATCGTTCATCGCATCGCATGTGGTGTACATCTGGGCGGACGCCAATTTCTATCGGCCGATCACTATGCAGCGCGCAAACCTGCCGCTGTCTTACCCAATGACAGCGCGTAAGTTTCTGGAAAAACATGGTTTGCTGGATGCGCAAGAGTATCAGCGCCGCCTGATCGAACAAGGTAATCCGGAAGCGGTCTCCGTGCAGTATCCGCTTAGCGATTTACGCTATCGTGATATGGGTACCGGCCAGAACGTCCTGCTGATCACCGTAGACGGTCTGAACTACTCACGCTTTGAAAAACAGATGCCAGCCCTGGCGGAATTTGCCGGGCAAAATATTTCCTTCACGCGCCATATGAGTTCCGGTAATACCTCCGATAACGGTATTTTTGGCCTGTTCTATGGCGTGTCGCCAAGCTATATGGACGGCATTCTGGCAAGCAGAACGCCTGCCGCGCTGATCTCTGCCCTGAATCAACAAGGTTATCAGTTGGGGTTATTCTCCTCTGATGGCTTTACCAGCCCGCTCTATCGCCAGGCGCTGCTGTCAGACTTCTCCATGCCAAGCGTGCAGACACAATCTGACGAACAAACGGCGAACCAATGGATCAACTGGCTGGGCCGCTACGCGCAGGAAGATAACCGCTGGTTCTCATGGGTCTCCTTTAACGGGACCAACATTGATGACAGCAACCAGAAGAACTTTGTTAAACGCTACGCCAACGCGGCTCAGGACGTAGATGCGAACATTAACCGCGTTCTGGGCGCCCTGCGTGATTCGGGTAAGCTCAACAACACGGTGGTGATTATTACCGCCGGTCGGGGTGTCCCACTGTCGCAGGATGAGAATCGCTTCGACTGGTCGCGCGGTCATCTTCAGGTTCCACTGATAATTCACTGGCCGGGTACACCCGCTCAGCGCATTAACAGCCTGACCGATCATACCGACCTGATGACCACGCTGATGCAGCGCCTGCTGCACGTCAGCACGCCGGCGAACGAATATTCTCAGGGTCAGGATTTGTTTAATGCCACGCGCCGCCACTATTGGGTAACGGCCGCCGACAGCAGCACAATGGCGATTACCACTCCAGAAATGACGCTGGTGCTCAACAACAACGGTAACTATCAGACCTATGATTTGCGCGGCGAGAAGATTAAAGATCAGAAACCACAGCTGAGCTTACTGCTACAGGTCCTGACGGATGAGAAACGATTTATTGCTAACTGATTAATTATAAATCAGTTAGTAAACCATCCTCTTGCAATCGTGGTGGAAAGCAGTAGTATTAGCGCCATAGTGTCGGCACGTAGCGCAGCCTGGTAGCGCACCGTCATGGGGTGTCGGGGGTCGGAGGTTCAAATCCTCTCGTGCCGACCAAAATTCCCCAAAAAAACCAACCTTCTACGGTTGGTTTTTTTATGTCTGTTTTCTGTACGGAGAAGCAATGGGGAATTATCGGGGAAAAACCCCGGCGCAGAGCATCGACTTCACTGTAAAATTTCAGCTCTACATATCACCGGGAAGTCATCAAACTCGTTTATGAAAAAGGGATTTTGATGGTCTGCCTGGTGCAAAAGATATCATTCTGGGCGAGTTGAGCTCTTCCTCGATACTGATGTTCGGGTTAAACCGATGATGGCCCTGCCGGCGATCAACACCGATGCCAGCAAGCATGTGAAAGAGCAGATAAGCCGTACTGTTCAGGCCAGTTAATATCTTGGGCCTCTTCTGATTTGATGCGACTAATCCATACGCAATACTTTTCCATACAACCAAAAGAGTCAATTCACTTTCTGTAGCCATACTAAGGTGAATGGCCTCCTGAAACAGTGCTATTTTTTGAGAAAATTAATTTAAGATACTCATCCTTTTGTAGTTTTGTCTGAAACAGCTGAGCAGCCCTTTCCACATATTCATCATCTACCTATGGCTTCCCATTCCACTTAACATACATACCCTCAGGAGCTTAAGAAAAAGGATTTTCTGGTAATTTTCAAGGCTTTTAATATTAATAGCTTACCTATTTCTGATGTCGTAGATAATTTCTCCACAATAGTCTTCAACCACAGACCACTTCGTATTAGCAACTTCAAATTTACAAAGTTGCTGACGTAACCAACCATCGACATAGCAAAGATTGCTATTTTTGATTTATCATCACTTACCGTTTTCTGTCCAGCCAAATACACCGCGTACAGATCGCATCCCAAAGTGAATGAAGCCGAGAATATTTCAAAGTCATACAGTAGCCAGCCCAATCATAATACCTTGCAATCACTTTGTAATGACAGGGCTGATTTATTCAGCAACCAGATGATTTATAGTAATTTAATTTTAAAGAATTCAGAATTTGTCCCGGAAAGAAACATTCCCAATGCTTTAGGGTAGGAGTACCATTAGCGCACAAAACAATACAAATCGTATGGATATACTATGTCCGTAAACGGAACAATAAACCCCACGTCGGGAACTCCCATAGCCCCGGAGGTGTCAGGCAACTTACAATAGGAGAGATTGCACTAGCCAGGACGCTGTTTGGTGGGAGTATTATCTATAGCAAGGTGTGGGTACACCGTGAAAGCTATCTCCCCTTCAACTTACAACCCGTAGATATTGCCATGACGCCAAACGGTGAACTTTGGTTTAGAGAGGGAACATATTCACCTGATTTTTCATTAGATATACTAGAGAAAAAACACAGATTCATGCATGAGATGGTTCACGCCTGGCAAGCACAGAAAGGTATGTTTGTTAGAACCAGAGGTTTATTCTCTCGTTTCGCTGATTACAGTTACAGTTTAGATAAGGCTGACTTTCTTCACTATGGATTAGAACAACAGGCATCAATAGCCAGCGATTATTGGTTGATACAAGCATTTGGGCTTAACAGAGATACTTACGCCCTGGTTAAATACCGTAACCTCAATCCTAATGAATCTATTCATTCAATACTATCTATATATAAATCTGTTATGAAAGGATTCTCCGGATGAAAAGATTAATAATAATGCCATTGGTATTAATACTATCTGGATGCCCCGGTGGTATGCCTGCACCACACCCAAGAGTTACTTTTATAAATGGCAATTATCTCTGTTTTAGCACTGATCAAAAAGATGTATTGAACTACTACCGAATCGAATCAAGTCAGAGTAAGGGATATCACATCGAAAAATCAGAATATGACTTACAACTTTCATATCCGAGAGATTGCATTGATTTTAAATGGAGTTATGGTTATTCCTATACAGTGTCATATGGATTGAGTGGCAAGGACTATGTACATAAATTCTTTATAGATAATAATGGACAGCTAACAAATATGGAGTATTGATTATGTCATTACCAGCTTATTTATTTTTATATGATGAAAACGGAATACAGATTCCGGGAGATTGTTTATCTTTAGGCCGTGAAGGTGCTATAGAAGTCATGAATAGTAGCTACGGTGTTCGACAACCTGTAGATAGCAATACTGGCAGCATGACAGGCTGTAGGCAGCATGATCCCGTAATTGTGCATAAGCAACTTGATAAAGTAAGTCCTTACTTAGCTGTAGCTGTTTGTGAAGGAAAGAGACTGCAAAAGGCAGTCATTAAATATTATGAAACTATAGAAGCGGGGATCGAAGTAGAGATTTATAATATTACTCTGGAAAATGTCGTTATATCCTCTGTAGATTTTACACATGTCTACTATCCCGGTAGTTCAACCCCTAACATGCATGAGGTAGTGGGTTTTCGATTCCATAGCATTGAATGGAATTATGTTAGAGGGAATATTAAATACGATGATGCCTGGATGAAACCAGCAAAGAAAGAACAGCAACAATAAATAAAGGGGCATCACGCGCCCCCTATTCCATCAATAAATTTTAAACTCTACAATATCAGAGTGTGGGTAAGGTGGTACCCATTCCTGATGAAGAACGACGGTAATCCACCCACCCTCCGCTTCTTACCGTTCCCCCTCTCTTCAGCACAGGTTTTACTACTTACCCATGCACAAATTGGGGTAAAATTTATCCTCTCATCAGCGCGATGAATCTGGACGATTGATGCGCTGAAAACAATAATGATACTAATAAAACTCAGGAGAATAGTATGCCTGAAGCAACGCCTTTTCGGGTGATGATTGTCGACGACCACCCACTCATGCGGCGAGGAATCAGTCAATTACTGCAGCTGGATAGCGCATTTGATGTGGTTGCCGAAGCCGGCGACGGCGCGAGTGCTATCGATCTGGCAAACCGGCTTGACCTGGATGTGATCCTGCTGGATCTCAATATGAAAGGTATGAGCGGACTGGATACCCTGAATGCGCTGCGCCGGGATGGTGTCACAGCACAAATTATCATTCTTACCGTATCGGATTCCGCCAGCGATGTTTATGCCTTAATCGATGCTGGCGCCGACGGTTATTTGCTGAAAGACAGCGATCCGGAAGTGTTGCTTGATGCTATTCGCAGCGGCGCGAAAGGTGGCAAAGCCTTCAGCGAACGCGTCAGCAGCTACCTGCGAGAACGTGAACTGTTTGGCGCAGAAGAAGATCCATTCAGCATGCTGACCGAGCGTGAACTGGATGTGTTACACGAACTGGCACAGGGACTGTCAAACAAACAGATCGCGTCAGTGCTGAATATCTCCGAACAAACAGTAAAGGTGCATATTCGCAATCTGCTGCGCAAACTTAACGTGCGTTCTCGCGTTGCGGCTACCATCCTGTTTTTACAAACACGCGGCATGCAATAACCAGATATTGCCCGATGGCGCTACGCTTATCGGGCCTACAAGTCGCGTGCATCGGTAGGCCGGACAAGACGCTTTGCGTCGCCATCCGGCATCTTCCACGCTTATTTTTCCTGCGGCGACAACTGTTCCAGCGCTTGTTTAATGCTGCGCTCAATCACCGAGCGGCGAGTATCGTTGGCAGGTAATAATTTCAGCATCATTTCCCACGCGGCGACCGCTTCGCCAAAACGCTGCTGCTCAAACGCATTAAACGCATACATGCTCAGCACACGGACGTTGGCATGATCGCTCCTGACCAGTTGGCTTAACAGTTCCCCTCCCCGACGGTTATCGTCCGGATCGGAGGATCGAGTCAACGCTTCCGCATAGCCCAGCGCGGCATCGCTATTTTTCGGATCCAACCGGTAAGCGTTAGCGTAGGCTTCGGTCGCTGTACTGGCATTGCCTAATACCATGCCAATACGCCCGAGCATGATCCAACCTTCAACGTTTCCGGCGTCAGATTGCAGCCGCGTACGCAGCCCCAGCGCCAGGCGCGTCATATCTTCTTCATTCAGCGGCTCGGCTTTCGGATCCAACGCGCGTTCCAGCAATGCCGGAGCCTGGGCGGTGGCCTGCTGCCAGACTTTTACCTGTTTATAATTACCGGTGTGATAATAGCTCACCGCGCCCACCACCAACGCAATAACAACGCCAGGTGCAAACAACCACCATCCACCCCGCGTGCCATCCGGTGTGATATCGTCAGGAAATTCTTCCTGCTTCAGGCGAACGCGACGACGAGAGCGGGCGAAAATAATCCAGCCTCCCAGACCAATCGCCACCAGCGGCATCACCCACAGCAGTACGGTCAGCGGTGTCAGAGGCGGATCGTAGGTTACGAAGTTGCCATAACGCGCCACCATGTAATCGACGATCTCTTTCTGGCTTTTCCCTTCCTGCATCAGCTCATACACTTTCTGACGCAGGTCGGTGGCAATCATTGAGTTAGAATCAGCGATGCTGTTGTTCTGACATTTAGGACAACGCAGCTGCTCGGTAAGCTGGCGGAACTGCTGTTCCTGCGCTTCGTCCTTGAACTGCATCACATCGATAGTGGCCAACGCCGAACCGGAGACTATCAGCATCAGCACGCCCAATAAAAATCTCATTGCGCAGCCTCCTTACTGTACTTATCCCACAACGGTTTGAGCTCGCTCTCCCACACCCTGGCGTTTAAATCACCGGCATGGCGGTAACGAATAATGCCTTTACCGTCGATCAGGAATGTTTCCGGCGCGCCGTATACCCCCAGATCCAGACCCAGCATTCCGTCGCCGTCAAACAGGCTCAGCGCATACGGATTACCCAGCTCTTTCAGCCAGACGATAGCTTTCTGACGATCGTCTTTGTAGTTCAGACCCACAACCCGAATGCCCTGCGCGGAAAGCTGGTTCAGATACTGATGTTCAGCGCGACAGGTCGGACACCAGGTCGCCCAGACGTTAAGCAGTACCGGCTTGCCCTGCGTAAGCACATCGGCCTGATAATGCTGACCCGGGTTCTCCAGCGACTCCAGACGGAATGTCGGTACCGGTTTACCGATCAGCGCCGACTCCAGATTTGTAGGATCGTCGCCCTGCGCGTTACGTGCCAGCTGCCACAGCAACGCTGCGGCAATCACGAGAAAAATAATAAACGGAATTAACAGTGCGTTGCGCTTCATACAGCCTCCGGCGCTTTTTCTTGCCCGGCAGTGCGGGGACGCGTGCGCTGGCGATAGCGCGGATCAAACAGGCAGAACAATCCGCCCAGCGCCATCAGTAACCCTCCGGCCCAAATCCAGCGAATAAACGGTTTGTAATACAGACGCACGGCCCATGCGCCGTTGTCCAGCTCCTCGCCCAGCGCCGCGTACAGGTCTCGGGTAAACCCGCCGTCAATGGCCGCTTCGGTCATCATCGAGCTGGTGCTGTTATAAAAGCGTTTTTCCGCATGCAGCGTCGCTTCCGGTTTGCCGTCACGCGTGACGCCAATAATCGCGACACCGCCGCGATAGTTAGGACCGGTGATATCTTTCACCTCACGGAAGGTGAACTGGTAATCATGAATGCCAACGCTGTCGCCCGCCTTCATGCGCACATCGCGTTCAACGCTGTAATTCTGGCTAAACGCAATACCGACGATAGTGACGGCAAGCCCCACGTGACCCGATACCATGCCCCAGTAACTCGGCGTCAGCTTCGTGCCGCGTGAAATACGCAGAAATGCCTCAGACATGGCCAGCACAAATATCCAGCAGGCCATTGCCATGCCGACGACGGTCATCGCGGCAATGCGATCCTCAAACAACCACGGCAGCAGCACGGACATTACCAGCGTGGTGACAAAAGCGATAATCAGCAACGTTTTTAGTTTGCGCGGTCTGTCGCGTCCCCAGCGCACCAGCGGCCCAATCCCCAGCAACAGCGCGAACGGTGCCATCAGCCAGGTGAACATGGTATTAAAGAACGGCTCACCAATCGAAATACTGCCCAGCCCCAGCTGTTTATGCACCAGCGGCAGCAGCGTGCCCAGCAGGACTACCAGCATGGCGGCAATCAGCAAAACGTTGTTCCCCAGCAGCAGCGATTCGCGTGACCACAGCGCGTTATTGACCCGCGAGCGAACCTTATGCCCACGTACCGCAAACAGCAGCAGAGAACCACCAATCACCAGCACCATAAAGGCCAGGATAAACATCCCGCGCGACGGGTCGGAGGCGAAGGCATGTACCGACACCAGCACGCCCGAGCGCACGAGGAACGTCCCCAACAGGCACAGTGAGAACGCGCAGATCGACAGCAGTAACGTCCAGGCCTTAAAGCTGGCGCGTTGCTCCGTAACGGCCAGGGAGTGCATCAGCGCCGTCCCCACCAGCCACGGCATAAACGAGGCGTTCTCTACCGGATCCCAGAACCACCAGCCGCCCCAGCCCAACTCGTAGTAAGCCCAGACCGAACCGAGCACAATACCCAGCGTCAGAAACACCCACGCCGCCAGCGTCCACGGGCGTGAAAAACGGGCAAAGGTGCTGTCCAGACGCCCGCTCATCAGCGCTGCAATGGCAAAAGCAAAGGCAACGGAGAAGCCGACATAGCCCATATACAGCAGCGGCGGGTGGAAAATAAGTCCCGGATCCTGCAACAGCGGGTTCAGATCGCGCCCTTCTATCGGGAAGTCCGGCAGCGTGCGGGAAAACGGGTTGGAGGTAAACAGAATAAACAGCAGGAAGCCGACGCTAACCATCCCCATCACCGCCAGCACGCGGGCGACGATATCCAGCGGCATACGCTGACTAAACAGCGCCACGGCAAAGGTCCAGCCGCTCATCAGCAGCACCCACAGCAGCAGCGAGCCTTCATGCGCGCCCCACGTAGCCGCCACACGATACCAGACCGGAAGCTGGGTATTGGAGTTACTGGCGACGTAGGTCACGGTAAAGTCATTGACCACAAAGGCGTTAATCAACACCAAAAACGCGCCCATCACACAGATAAACAACAGCCAGGCAAAGGGCCGTGCAGAGGCCATCATCCGTACATCGCCGCGCGCAACGCCCCACAGCGGATAAACCGAGAGCAGCAATGCGACGCCAAGCGCCAGGCACAGCAGCCCGTTGCCAATTTCAGGCATCATGACGTTTTATCCTTATACACACTTTCCGGGCGACGATGGTTTTCCTGCATCGCTTTTTCGACTTCCGGCGGGGTGTAATTCTCATCATGTTTGGCGAGAACTTCTTTTGCCTGAACATGATTCCCCTCACCCAGCTCACCCTGAACAACGACGCCCTGCCCTTCACGGAACAGATCCGGCAGGATGCCTTCATACGTCACATCCACCACGCCTTCAGCGTCATAGATGCTGAAATTCACCTTCAGCGATTGCGGGTCACGCTTTACACTGCCCGGCATGACCATGCCACCCACGCGCAGGCGTTGGCCGACTTCTGGCATCTGCTGGGTTTCACGCTTGCCGTAGAGGATTTCGCCCGGCGTATAGAACAAGTCGATATTGGAACGCAGTGCGTAAAGCACCAGCGTGATGGTCAATGCCAGGCCCGCCAGTACCGCACAGGCTATCCATAGCCGATTTTTACGTCGAATATTCACGCCGCCTCCCGTTGTACTTGCGCCGCACGCATGCGGGCTTCTCTTGCCCGCTGCTGCGCCACGCCGCGTAAAATCGCGCGGTGCTGTAGCGCGGAATGTAGTACCAGCACCGTCAGCGGGATAACGCTCATCGCCACGGCCAGCCAGACATACAAGGCGTAACCGCCCATGGCGAAAAAATCACTCCAGGATGCAAATGCAGGGGTCATTGGCGGCCTCTTTTTAAGATCAGTTCACTCACCCACGGGCGGCGTTTTTCCATCAACAAAATCAGGTTACGCATGCGCATCAGCGTCAGCGTGACAAACAGTAACAGGTAACCGACGATCGCCAGACGCAGCGGCGCGCGCATCGCCGGGTCGATGCTTTGCTGCATACGGGTTGACCCCTGGTGCAGCGTATTCCACCACTCTACCGAGTAGTGAATGATCGGTAAGTTCACCACGCCAATCAGCACCAGAATCCCCGCGGCACGCCCTGCTACACGGCGGTCATCAAATGCGTGCCACAGCGCAATCGCGCCAACGTAGAGAAACAGCAGCACCAGTTCAGAGGTGAGTCTGGCATCCCACACCCACCAGGTTCCCCACATCGGTTTACCCCATGCAGAACCGGTCACCAGGGCAATAAAGGTAAACACCGCACCAATGGGGGCCATCGCCGCCAGCGCCAGATTGGCCATTTTCATCTGCCAGACCAGGCCGATAAACGCGGCAACCGCCATCGAGGCGTAAATGCCCATCGACCAGATTGCCGCCGGGACGTGCAGGTAGATGATGCGATAACTCTGTCCCTGCTGATAATCCGCGGGTGCAAAGCCAAATCCCCAGATCCAGCCCGTTACCAGTACCACTGCGCTGGCAATGGCCAGCCACGGGATAAACCAGCCACAGATCTGATAGAGCCGTGGGGGCATCGCCAGTTGATGAAGTATTTTCCACATAGTTCAGTCACCAGACTCAAGCAAAACAAATGAAATTACCTTAGTGCCAGATGGCCGCGCTTGCGCCTTATCCAGCCTACAGTTACTGCACGCTAATACGTAGCGCCGCCGCTGTCGCAAACGGACTTAACGTCGCGCTGCCAACCAACAGTGCACCCAGAATTGCCATGTAGCCTTCAACGGGTAAGTGCATTGAGGCAGCATCCATCGCG
Organism: Citrobacter sp. wls711; assembly: GCF_005281055.1. Taxonomy (NCBI): domain Bacteria; kingdom Pseudomonadati; phylum Pseudomonadota; class Gammaproteobacteria; order Enterobacterales; family Enterobacteriaceae; genus Citrobacter; species Citrobacter sp. wls711. Next base: position 101,136 of record NZ_SZXC01000026.1, read on the forward strand.
GCGGTAGCAAAAATCAGTAATGGAATCGTGAGCGGTAGCACCAGTACGCTTAACAATACGCCGCCACGCTTTAATCCCACCGTTAACCCCACGCCCGGTGCCCCGAGAAAACCCAGTGTCGGCGTGCCGAGCAGCAGGGTTAGCGCCATAATCTGCCACCCGTACATATCCATGCCCAGCAGCAACGCCACCAGCGGCGAGAGGATCAGCAGCGGCAGGCCAGTCACTACCCAATGCGCCATCACCTTCGCCAGCACCACAGCCGGTAACGGTAACGGCAACAGCATCAGCTGCTCAAGGCTACCGTCCTGCAGGTCATCACGGAATAAGCGTTCCAGCGCCAGCAACGACGCCAGTAATGCCGCCACCCAGATAATCCCTGGTGCAATGCGCGCCAGCAGCTGTGGCTCTGGGCCAATGCTCAGCGGGAATAACGTAATCACAATCAGGAAGAACCATAACGGATTGGCGATCTCCGCACTATGACGAAACGCAACCCGCAGTTCTAAACGGAAAATTCGCCACATCATTGCGCTGTCCTCTCGCGGGTCAGCGCGATGCGCCGCACTTTATTGGTTTCTACATTGAGAGGTTGGTGAGTCGTCAGAATAACAACTCCGCCCTGCTCCGTATGCTGTGCCATACGTTGGGTGAGACGCTCAACGCCATTAACATCAATCGCGGTGAACGGTTCATCGAGGATCCACAGTCGGGCGCGGGTTAGCCACAGGCGAGCCAGCGCAACACGACGCTGCTGCCCGGCGGAGAGCTGATTGACCGGAATATCTTCATATCCGGCAAGACCTGCCTGTGCCAGCGCCTCCAGACACTGGGCGATATCGCCATCATGATGGAAAAAGCGCAGATTCTCCAACGCCGAAAGCCGGGTTTTTATCCCCGGCTGATGTCCGATCCACAGCAGTTCCTGATGGAAATTGTCCCGCACCTGATGCAGCGGTTGACCTTGCCAGAGAACGTCTCCGGCATCAGGACGAGCCAGCCCGGTAAGCAACCGCAACAGGGTCGTTTTCCCCGCACCGTTACTTCCGGTAATTTGCACCCATTCCCCTGCGTTAACGCGAAATGACAGCTCGCTAAACAGTATTCTGTCATCTCGCTCACAGAGCAGTTCTCTGGCTTCAAGCATCCTGATTATTTACATCCTGTTAAAAGCCCGGTTTGACTTCGCGCATATCAGGCAGCTTGTGTGCAATCCCTTTATGACAGTCAATACACGTTTGCCCTTCTTTTACAGCCTGGTCATGCATTTTAGCCGCTACACCTTTCTGGGCAGTTAAATCCATAAACTCGAAGTTGTGGCAGTTACGACACTCTTGCGAATTATTGTCTTTCATACGCCGCCATTCATTTTGCGCCATCGTCAGACGATGGTCTTCAAATTTTTGCGGTGTATCTATCAACCCCAGTGCTTTCGCGTACAGTTCTTTGCTGGCCTTGATTTTACGGATCATTTTCGGGCCCCACTCGTGCGGGACGTGGCAATCAGGACACGTAGCTCGTACACCACTGCGGTTGTTGTAGTGTACGGTTTCCATGTATTCCTGGTATACCGTGTTGCGCATTTCGTGACAGCTAATGCAGAACTCTTCCGTATTGGCCTTTTCCATACCGGTATTAAAGCCGCCCCAGAAAATAATGCCGCCCACAAAGCCGATTAACAACAGCGTGCCGAGCGCCAGACGGCTGGGGCGACGCCACCATTGCCAGACGCGCTTAATCCAGCCTGGTTTACGGTTAGAATTTTCCATAATGACCTCTTATTTCCCGTAACCTTTCGAGGGGGTGAAGGTATTTTCGACAATCGGTGCAGCATCCGCCTGCGGGACATGGCACTGCAGACAGAAATAGCGACGCGGCGCGACTTCCGCCAGTACTTTGCCATCGCTATCCATAAAGTGCGTCGGGCTAATGCGCGGCGCGCCGGTGGTGCGATAGCTTTCGACGCCGTGGCATTGCAGGCAGCGGTTGGTGTTGGTCGTTACCTGGTAACCGTCAACGCTGTGCGGGACCATCGGCGGCTGGTTAACATAGTTCAGCGGCATACGCTCCTGCTCTTTCGGCATGCGAATCGCCCCTTCCTGGGTCCCCGAGACTTCCGGTGACTGGCTCAGATCCACTCCGTTTGCAGCCCAAACGGCCCCACTCACTACCAGGGCCAGCGCGGCCGCCATTTGACTCAGCGCTTTAATCAGGTCATGGCTTTTCATGATTTCGCTCCCGAACTCCATCGTGTTGTTATTGTAAAAACATCCTCAGAACAGACATCCACACAGCGACCGCAACCCATGCAATCGCGACTGGTTACCTGCACCGGACTTTGCTCATCCAGCACCGGGGCACGTAGCACATGCGGTTCCGGGCAAACATGAAAACAATCCATACAGCGGTTACATCTCTCGCGTTCTTTTGCTGACACGGTTAACACCCCTTTGCTTCCCAGCACGCTATACAGCGCGCCTAATGGGCAAAGGTGTCCGCACCAGCCATGCTCAACAACCAGTAAATCAAATAAAAACAGTGCAATAATCAGCAGGATACCGCTACCGAATCCCATTACCAGGCCACGTCCCAGCAAAGAGACCGGGTTTATCCATTCCCAAAGCAGCGTACCGGTCAGCGCGGATCCCACCAGGATAACGACCAGCAGGACGTACCGTATATGGCGCGGAATAGTCGCAGACTGATTCAGGTCAAACCTTCTGCGTAACACACTTGCAAAATCAGTGACCGGGTTCATTGGGCAGATCCAGCTGCAAAACAACCGCTTACCGGCAAGAGCATACAGCCCCGTAATAAGTGCAGCACCGATTAACGCTACGGTCGCGGGCAGATGTCCACTGGCGAGGCTTTGCAGCGTAATCAGCGGATCGGTGAATGGGATGGTATCCAGCAACAGGCTGCTGCTGTAATTGCCATGCAGGATCCACACCCCGAACCACGGGCCGCTGAGAAACATCGCCAGCACCAAAAACTGCGTCAGACGACGCAGCACCAGCCAACGGTGGCTGCGCCACCAACCTTTTTTCTCCCGCGCTTCACGCCCGGCATCACGTTTACGATTTGCCATTGTTCCCCTCCAGCCAACCGAAGCGGTAATGGTGTCCCAACTCCCCTTTCGCCAGCGACAGCGGCAGCACTTTTATTGCCGGCTGTTCCAGCACGCAGACCTTTTCACATTTACCGCATCCGGTGCAGGCATCGCTGTGTACGGTCGGAATAAACCGCGCGTGCTTACCGGTGCGCATATTGCGATCCAGTTCCAGGGTGATGGCCTCGTCTATCTTTGGGCATTCGCGATAACAGACATCGCAGCGCAGCCCTTGATAATTGAGGCAGTTCTCGTGATCCAGCAGTACCGCCAGTCCCATGCGTGAATCGTCAATGGATTCGATCTCCCCGTCCAACGCGCCGCTTGGGCAGACTTTGGCGCACGGGATGTCTTCACACATTTCGCAGGGAATGTCGCGCGCGACAAAATACGGCGTCCCCGCCGCCAGCCCGGAGGCCAGCGTCGCCAGTTTCAGCGTGTCGTACGGGCAAGCCTGAACGCACTGTCCACAGCGCACGCAGGCGCTGGCAAAGGCGTCTTCAGCCAATGCCCCTGGCGGGCGCAACCGCACGCCGGTTGCACGTGCAGTTTGCTGTTGCAACCCCAGCACCACGCCAACGGCAGCCAGCCCGCCCGCTGCGCGAACCATATCGCGCAGAAAGCGGCGGCGGCCATTTTGGGGTTTTGCTGACCGGGACATAACGCGTTACACCTTCGCCAGCTTCACGGCGCACTTCTTGAAATCCGTCTCTTTAGAGAGCGGATCCGTCGCATCCAGCGTCAGGTTGTTCACCAGCTGTGCGGCGTCGAAGAACGGCATGTACACCAGCCCCTGCGGTGGGCGGTTACGACCGCGGGTTTCAACAATCGAAATCACTTCGCCACGACGGGAAACCACTTTCACCTTGTCGCCACGACGCAGATCGCGGGCTTTCGCATCCAGCGGATGAATAAACAGGACGGCTTCCGGGAAGGCGCGGTGCAGTTCAGGTACGCGGCGCGTCATGCTGCCGGTGTGCCAGTGCTCCAGCACGCGACCGGTGGAGAGCCACAGGTCATACTCTTTATCCGGTGCTTCTGCGGCGGGTTCAAACGGCAGCGCGAAGATGACCGCTTTGCCATCCGGCTTGCCGTAGAACTTGTAGCTTTCGCCCACCTTCACGTAAGGGTCGTTACCTTCGCTGTAGCGCCACTGGGTCTCTTTACCGTCGACCACCGGCCAGCGTAAACCGCGCGCTTTGTGATAATCGTCAAATGGCGCCAGATCGTGGCCATGACCGCGACCAAACCAGGCGTACTCTTCGAACAGCCCTTTTTGCAGATAGAAGCCCAGTTCGCGGGATTCATCATTCAGCTGATCGTCAGCCAGTTCCGTCAGCGGGAATTTCGTCACCGCAGGCGTGGCGAACAGGACGTCGTACAACGTTTTACCGCGCAGCTCCGGTTTCTGTGCCAGCAGTTCCTCCGGCCAGACCTCTTCGGTTTTGAAACGACGGGCAAACTGCACCATTTGCCACAGGTCAGACTTCGCTTCACCCGGCGCTTTAATTTGCTGACGCCAGAACTGAGTACGACGCTCGGCGTTACCGTAGGCCCCTTCTTTTTCTACCCACATTGCGGTCGGCAGGATCAGGTCGGCAGCCAGAGCGCTGACGGTCGGATACGGATCGGACACGATGATAAAGTTGCGCGGATCGCGCCAACCCGGCATACGCTCTTCGTTGATGTTCGGCCCGGCCTGCATGTTGTTGTTACACATCACCCAGTAGACATTCAGCTTGCCGTCTTTCAGCGCACGGTCCTGCGCCACGGCGTGCAGACCGACTTTCGCCGGGATGGTGCCGGTCGGAAGATTCCAGTGCTTTTCACAGATATCGCGGTGCTTCTCGTTAGTCACCACCATGTCCGCAGGCAGACGGTGAGAGAACGTCCCCACTTCACGGGCGGTACCACAGGCGGAAGGCTGACCGGTCAGCGAGAACGGTCCGCAGCCAGGCTGAGAGATTTTGCCGGTTAGCAGGTGCAGGTTATAGACCAGGTTATTGGCCCATACGCCGCGAGTATGCTGGTTAAAGCCCATCGTCCAGTAGGAGATAACTTTCTTCTTCGGATCGGCATACAGTTGCGCCAGCTGTTCCAGCTGATCTTTCGGCACGCCGGTCATTTCTGCGGTTTTATCCAGCGTATAGTCCGCAACAAACGCCTTGTACTCTTCGAAGCTGATCGGCTCAGACGCATCGGAACCTGGGTTTTTCGCGGCTTTTTCCAGCGGATGCGTTGGGCGTAAGCCGTAGCCAATATCCGTCGCACCTTTGCGCAGGTTAACGTGTTTGCTGAAGAAATCCTGGTTTATCGCATTGTTTTGAATGATATAGTTGGCGATGTAGTTGAGGATCACCAGGTCGCTTTGCGGCGTGAAGACCATGCCGTTATCTGCCAGCTCAAAGCTACGATGCTGATAGGTAGAGAGAACCGCAACGTTGACGTTGGGATCGGACAGACGACGGTTAGTGATGCGCGACCACAGAATTGGGTGCATCTCCGCCATGTTCGCGCCCCACAGCACGAACGCATCCGCATGTTCGATATCGTCATAGCAGCCCATCGGCTCATCCATACCAAAGGTACGCATAAAGCCCACCACCGCCGAGGCCATGCAGTGACGCGCGTTCGGGTCGATATTGTTGGTACGGAAACCAGCTTTGAACAGCTTCGCGGCGGCGTAGCCTTCCCAGATGGTCCACTGACCGGAACCAAACATGCCGATGGCATCAGGTCCTTTCTCTTTCAACGACGTTTTGAATTTTTCTTCCATCACATCAAAGGCCTGATCCCAGCTAATCGGGGTGAACTCGCCTTCTTTGTGATATTTACCGTCCTTCATGCGCAGCATCGGCTGCGTTAAACGGTCTTTTCCGTACATGATTTTGGGTAGGAAATACCCTTTAATACAGTTAAGTCCACGGTTAACCGGCGCTTCCGGGTCACCCTGGCATGCCACAACACGGCCTTGCTGGGTGCCAACCAATACGCCACAGCCAGTACCGCAAAAACGGCACGGGGCTTTGTCCCATTTGATCGCTTCTTGCTGACCGACTACCGCGCGGGCAACGCCCGGCACGCTTAACCCGGCAGCCGCCGCAGCGGCCGCAACGGCGTTAGCTTTCATAAAGCTACGACGACTGAGTTTCATGGTGTTTCCTCACCTTGCTCATCCTGCTGGTGATAAACCAGCGACACCGCCAGTACGCCCGCAACGTTGCGCACTGACTCAATTGTTTTCATTAGTGTTTCACTGTGTTCTGCTTCTACCACCACAATCAGTTGGCCGCTTTCCACATCGCTGAGTGCAACTTCACAACCTGGAAATGTACGTAACTGCGTAGCGATATCGTTGATGTGCTGACTTTTGGCCTGAACGACCAGGCTGCAAACCTGCCAGTTAGTGTCCATGGTGGTACTCCGCATTAATGGCTGATACCGGACAGGTCGCGACACACGCACCACATCCGCTACAGGCTTGATTGTCGAGCTGTGGCTGATATATACCGGACAGCGTGGGGCGAAAGGTAATGGCCATGGGTTCACAGCTATCCTGACAGCGATGGCACTCTACAGATTGATTGGCGAGACAGTTTTCACCGATCGTAACATTCAGATCCCAGGCCCTGGTGTGACGCGGAAGAAAGAGTGATTCGGGACAGGCCTCTGCGCAGGCGTAACAAAAGCTGCACTCGCCGTGTTTGAAATTTACGCTCGGAAAACCGCCCTGGCCTCGCTGCAGGATGCCGGTTTCACACGCCTGGACGCAGGCGTCACAACGCAGGCAATGCGCCAGAAAGTGAGATTCTTCCATGCTCCACGGCGGACGGATCCCCGTACTGGCGTTACGCCAGCTACCTGTCAACATGCCTCGACGGGATAAATCAACCATGACATTGTCCTTCCATAAATGACGCTCTCCCTGAGCGGGTTGAACGACAATAAGTAACCGCACTATTTATGAGTAGTTATTTTTAACAGTAAGATATTTCAGGATGTGTTAGAGGTGCATACCCCAATCGGGGTAAATGCTGTTGCCGGATCAAAAGAGTGTAGGGTTGGTATAAAAAAACGCGCTTTTACTCACATTTCAATGAGCTATATAAACAATTATATAGCGAATATATATACAAGAGAATAATCTTAAAAATAGGATAATTCTTAGCACATACCTCTACTTAATAATTAAACATTCAATTAATACACCTTAAATATAAGTAAATTTAGATTAATAGCGCATGTGAATATGCTAACCTGCGACAAACACGTTCAGAAGACAGAAGAAAGGAAACACTGTGAACAATAAGATGAAGACCATCGTCCCTGCCATCCTGCTAGCCACGTTTGCCAGCACCTCTGCATGGGCAGCAACCAGTGATACTCCCGCTCAGCCGCTGGAAAAAGTCGCCCCGTATCCGAAAGCAGACAAAGGGATGAAACGCCAGGTTATCCAGCTTACTCCTGAGAAAGATGAATCTACTCTAAAGGTAGAACTGCTGATCGGCCAAACGCTGGACGTTGACTGCAACCAGCATCGCCTGGGCGGAGAACTGGACAGCAAAACGCTGGAAGGTTGGGGTTACGACTACTACGTATTCGACAAAGTTACCTCTCCGGTGTCAACCATGATGGCCTGCCCGGACGGCAAGAAAGAGAAGAAGTTTATTACCGCTCATTTAGGTGACGACGGTATGTTGCGTTACAACAGCAAATTACCGATTGTGGTCTACACCCCGGAAAACGTAGAAGTAAAATACCGTATCTGGAAAGCAGAAGAGAAGATTCAGGACGCAGTCGCGCGATAAATGAGAATGTGCCGGATGGCGGCGTACCGCCTTATCCGGCCTACGTATAGCGTGTTGTAGGCCGGATAAGCGTAGCGCCATCCGGCATGCAACCATGCGATTACAGTGCGATATCCGCAACCGCTTTCTGCTCTGGCTGCGGTTGAGCCTGAGGTTTTAACTGCGGTTGAGGCGTTTCATCAGCCACCTGCGGTTTATCGTATTTCAGACCCAAAACGCCACTGGTGTACTGCAGCTCTTGTTCCGTGGCCTCGACGTTACCGTTCAGCTTGGTGCCGTAAGACGGAATAATCGTTTTCAGCTTCGCCTGCCATTGCGGGCTGGCGACTTTATCTTTAAACACTTTTTCCATCAGATGCAGCATGATCGGTGCCGCCGTTGACGCGCCCGGTGATGCACCCAACAGTGCGGCAATTGTACCGTCTTTGTCGCTCACCACTTCGGTCCCCAGACGCAGCACGCCGCCCTTGTCTTCATCACTTTTGATGATCTGCACGCGCTGGCCCGCCTGCCACAAACGCCAGTCTTCTTTCTTCGCCTGCGGGTAGTATTCCTGCAGCGCAGCAAAACGGTCGTCGTCGCTGAGCATGACCTGGCTGACCAGATATTTCACCAGATCGAAATTATCCAGACCCACATTCATCATCGGCATAACGTTTGAAGTGGTGGTAGAACTCAGCAGATCCCACAATGAACCGTTTTTCAGGAACTTGGTGGAGAAGGTCGCAAACGGTCCAAACAGCACCACGCGTTTGCCATCCAGAATACGGGTGTCAATGTGCGGTACGGACATCGGCGGTGCACCGACAGAAGCCTGACCGTATACTTTCGCCAGGTGGCGATTCACCACATCCGGGTTTTCCGCCACCAGGAACTGTCCGCCAACCGGGAATCCGCCGTAGCCTTTCGCTTCCGGGATGTCGGTTTCCTGCAACAGTTTCAGCGCAGCGCCACCGGCGCCAATAAAGACAAACTTCGCCTTGATGTCGCGTTCCGCTGCGTTGTTTTTCAGATCGGCAACCGTGACGGTCCAGCTGTTATCAGCGTTACGCTTAAAACCCCGTACTTCAGTACTGAGTTGCAGCGCAAAGTTAGGCTTTTTCTGTAACGAGGCGATCAGCTGGCGCGTAATTTCGCCGTAGTTGACGTCAGTCCCAATCTCGGTACGCGTTGCCGCCACTTTCTGGTTTGGATCGCGTCCTTCCATCACCAGCGGTGCCCACTCTTTGATCTGGGCGTGATCTTCGGAGTAGCGCATGCCACGGAACAGCGAACTTTGCTGCAGGGCTTTATAACGCGCGCGCAGGAAGTTAACGTTCTCATCCCCCCAGACAAAGCTCATGTGGGGAACGGTAGTGATAAATGAGCGTGGGTCATGCATCACGTCGTTGTTGACCTGATAGGCCCAAAACTGGCGGGAAATCTGGAAGGCTTCGTTAATTTCAACGGCCTTTTCAATGCTGACGGTACCGTCGGCTTTTTTCGGCGTGTAGTTCAGTTCCATCAACGCGGAGTGGCCCGTACCGGCATTGTTCCAGCCGTTTGAACTCTCCTCGGCCACCCCATCCAGTCGCTCGACCATGGTCATAGACCATTGTGGTTCCAGTTCCTGTAAATAGGTTCCCAATGTGGCGCTCATGATGCCGCCGCCAATCAACAGTACATCCGTTTCCTGCTCTTCCACCGCTTTCGCTTGTGCCGTCATCGAGACAACATTCAGCCCCAGGGCCATGGTGAAGAGCATGGCTGTCACTTTTTTCATAATGTTAATGCCTTACTTTTAGTATCGCTTTTTGCTTTTCATGCAGGTGAAAATCGAACGGCCCAACGGTAACACTTAAGTAAAAAATAATAAAATATTGTTTATATTTTATGTTTAAATTTTAAAAATGTTATTAATAGGTTGATTCTTTATACGGTTATTGACAATCATTTCTGGAAACCTGCCCGTCAGGCGGGTACTATGCTGCGCTTTGCTATTCACCGCACGGATGCTTGCCGGTCTGCTGTTATCAGGCCATTTCTGACCTGAGAGTAACTATGTCTGCGACTGATTCATCCCCTGCCGCCGTGGCGGAACATTCCGTCGGCGTTGTGCTGCGTCAACCCCGCCTGCTGATGCGCGAAACGCTGGCCGGCGTGGTCACGGCGCTGGCGCTGATCCCGGAAGTGATCTCTTTTTCTGTTATCGCCGGCGTAGACCCCAAAGTCAGCCTGATAGCCTCGGTTGTCCTGTGTCTGGCGATGTCCTTTTTAGGCGGACGTCCGGCCATGGTTACCGCCGCAGCCGGATCGGTGGCGCTGGTCATTGGCCCAATGGTGCATCAGCACGGCGTACAGTACATCCTGCCCGCGGTGCTGCTGGCCGGGGTTATCCAAATCCTGTTTGGTGTATTGGGGATGGCACGACTGATGCGTTTTATCCCTGGGGCCGTGATGACCGGCTTTGTTAACGCGCTGGGCATTTTGATCTTCTTTGCTCAGGTTCCGCACTTCTGGAGTAAAAGCCCGTTGATTTGGGGGCTGTTTGTTCTGACGCTGCTTATCGTGCTGTGGGTACCGCGGTTTATTAAAAGTATTCCAGCGCCGCTGATTGCCATCGTGCTGCTGACGGTCTTCACCGTGACCAGCGGGCAGTTGTTACCTACCGTCGGTGACGAAGGCTCATTGAGCGGTGGATTACCCGGATTCACGCAGCTGTTGGTGCCTCTCAACCTGCACACGTTGGCGATTATCTGGCCCTGCGCGCTGAGTATTGCCTTTGTCGGCTTGATGGAGTCGCTGCTTACCGCCCGACTGGTTGACGATCTGACGGTCACGCCCTCGAATAAGAATCGTGAAAGTACGGGGCTGGGGATAGCCAATATTCTGGCCGGGTTATATGGCGGTATCGCCGGATGCGCGATGATTGGTCAAACGATTGTTAACGTTGAGATGGGTAAAGGACGCAGCCGCGTCTCCACGTTCGCCGCTGGGCTGGTCTTGCTGCTGTTGGTCACTGCGTTAAGCGACATGATGGCAAAAATCCCCATGTCAGTGCTGGCAGGTATTATGGTCATTGTGGCGGTGAAAACGTTCAGTTGGCACAGCATTCAGCCAGCGACACTGGCGAAAATGCCGATCAGCGAAACGCTGGTGATGCTGATTACCGTTGCCGCAACGGTGTCGACTGGCAACCTGGCAATTGGCGTGGTTGCCGGGGTATTGACGATGCTGGTCCTGCCACGCATCGTCAGAGGCAAACGCCCGACTACACCAAAAACAGCGTCGCCAGACCGAGAAAAATAAAGAACCCGCCGGTGTCGGTAATGGCGGTGATCATCACGCTTGAGCCGATCGCCGGGTCGCGCCCCAGCTTGACCATGGTCATTGGAATAATCACCCCCATCAGCGCTGCCATTAACAGATTAAGCATCATTGCCAGGGTCATCACGCCGCCGAGCGCCATGTCATCGTACAACCACCAGGTGATGCCGCCCATAATCCCGCCCCAGACCAGCCCGTTAATCACCGCCACGCCCATTTCGCGCAGGATCAGGAACGTCAGGTTTCCTGGCTGAATGTTTTGCAGCGCCAGCGCGCGGACAATCATGGTGATGGTCTGATTACCGGTATTGCCGCCGATCCCCGCCACGATGGGCATGAGCGAGGCCAGCGCCACCAGCTGTGAAATCGTGTGTTCAAAACCGTCGATGACGCGCGATGCGATAAATGCGGTACAGAGATTAACGGCCAACCAGGCCCAACGGGTTTTTACCGCTTTGGTAACCGGGGCAAAGACATCTTCTCCGGCGCTTAAGCCCCCCATCCGGCGCAGATCGGTGTCCGTTTCTTCATACACCACATCGACGATCTCATCGATGGTTAAACGCCCCATCAGCTTGCCGGTTGGGTCCACCACCGCCGCACTGACCAGGTTATCACGTTCAAAGGTACGCGCGGCGTGCTCGGCGATATCTTCCGGGGCAAAGGTGAGCGGATCGTCTTCCATCACCTCACTGACTTTGCGTTGCACGTCATTGAGGAGAATACGGGTTAACGTCAGCTCGCCCACCAGCACTTTATTGCGGTCGGTGACGAAGAGTTTATCGGTGTTCTCCGGCATTTTACCCAGCCGTCGCAGGTAGCGTTGTACCACCTCCAGCGTCACGTCCGGGCGCACGGTAATGACCTCGAACTCCATGATCGCACCGACGCGATTCTTCTCGTAGTGCATCACCTGGCGCACGCGCGCCCGCTCTTCCGCCGGTAACGTCGCCAGCAATCGACCAGTCAGGTTACGCGGTAAATGCTGCACCACGTAAATCTGCTCGTCGATGTCGAGGTATTGCAGCGCGTCGAGCAATTCCCGGTCCGACATTTCATCGATCAGATCGTCCCAGACGTTTTCAGACGCCTCCAGCAACACATAACCACGCTTGTCGCTTTGGATCAGCCGCCACAGCGCGTGACGCTCTTCGGAGGGTAATGCTTCGAGGGTATCGGCCAGGTCGGGTGGCGGCAAATGCTCCACCAGCGCCCCTACCTCAGCAATATCGTCGGCAAGCGTACCGACGTCATATTGCTCAGCCAGGGTAAGCTTGCCCAGCAGCGTTGAAATAATGGCTTTATCAGTGGTCAGCAGCCAGATCAGGCGGGCACGTTCTTCATCACGTAGCCTGGCGCTATTTTTGTTTATTACGGACATCAATCATAAATCCATGATATGAAATATCATTAATCATGATGCCGAATTATGTAAATAACAATAAACGAAGCCGCCGGATGGATAAAAAACCGGCGGCCGCGGAGTTAAAGGCCCGATAAGCGTAGTGCCATCGGGTAACAACTCACCGATTCAGGCAGTACGTGCGACGGCATCACGCGAGGCAGCGTCGCGATCGTCGCCCAGCAGCTCAGTCAGCTGGCCATTGCGCATCTCAAGCAAGCGATCGGCATGAATAAAGTAGTGATCGTCGTGACTAATGGCAAAAATGGTTTTGCCCATCTCTTGCATCAGCGGCAACAGCACCTGGTAGAATTCGCGACGGAAGTGTGGGTCCTGATCGGCAGCCCATTCATCCAGCAGAATAATGTCGCGTTCCTCGGCTAACGCCAGCAGCAGCGCCACGCGTTTTTTCTGCCCTTTCGACAGCTTAAGATTCAGAATGCGCCCGTCGTTCAACTCCAGCTTGTGCGCCATCTGCAGATGTTCCAGCCACTTATCGACCAGCGCCGGGTTGGCCGATTGACCTTCCGGCCCCAGCAGTTTGTCAAACAGCCAGACGTCGGTAAACACGGCGGAGAACAGCTTGCGGTAGTCTTCAGATTTGTCGACCGCCACCACCTTACCGTCGAGCAGGATCTCGCCAGACTGCGGCTGGTATAACCCGGTCAGTAACATGGCCAGCGTAGATTTCCCGCTGCCATTGCCGCCAATCAGGAAGATCAGCTCGCCACGGTGAATGGTCAGATTGACCGGCCCAACGGAGAAAGTATTGTCCTGATAGTGGAAAACCACGTTACGTAGCTCGAGCGTTTTCCAGTTTGGGAATGCACCAGGACGAGGGAATTCAGCCTTGAACGGTGCCAGTGCAAATTTATTCAGTTTATTAAACGCCACCTGGGCGGTGAGCAGCGTGGGCAGCGCGCCAACGGCAGACAGCAGCGGCGTACGCAGGAACAGCAGCGTCAGCGAATAGGTTGCCGCGACGTTGGTATCCGCCCAGCCGAGGCTGTTAGCCATCCAGAACACCAGGCCAATGGCACCCAACATCATAATATTCGACCAGTTGACCGCGCTCAGGTGGAAGGTATCGGCACGAATAATATGGTGGCGGTACTCTTTGGCATCCGGGACGTACAGTTGATTAAAAATATGCTCAGCGCGTTCACGGTTAAGGGTCAGCTCTTTGCGCCCTTCCAGCACCGTCTGGTAATCGTTGTACAGCTTGTCTTCGGTTTCACGCAACGTGGCCATGTGTTTGTACACCCGCGCCACCAGCACGAATCCACCCCAGATGGTGATCGCCATCCAGATTGCCGTCACCAGCAACATTTTGGTCGACAGCATCGCCAGATATGCCGCAGACCCGACGGTCAATATAATCCCCTGCACCAGCTCCGGCAGGCGGACAAAGGCGATGGTGATATTGCGGATATCGCTGGTTAAGCCAGCCAGCAACGCGGCGCTACCGAGCTGCTCGATACGTTCGACGTGGGTATCCAGAATACGTTTGATAAATTCGCTACGCAGACGGTAGACAAAGTGGTGTCCCAGCGTGGTCAACGCCAGCTGTGAACCAAGGGTCACGATCATCAGCAACAGCAGCAGGCCGAGAAACTCCGGCAGCACCATAAGCGTAGTGTCGACCGTTTCAATCAGGCGCTGGTTGATAAACGCAATCAGCCCAATCCCCAACGCAGCACTGGCAAGGCTGAGCGCCATGACGCTGATAAATGGCCAGCGATACTGCCGCCAGACAAGAAGTAAAAGTTCCATGTGTTCAACCCGGACAAGTAATAACAGCCCGCAGTTTAAACATCTCTTCGCCGACAGCAATAATAATTCTTATTTTTATTCTTCTTTACTCGCCCGGCGAAAAGTCAGATTGTAACGGCAGTCCGTTGTCAACGGATGGTAGCCAGTCTTAAGCGGCTGTATACCATGATAAAACAAGCGCGATTTCCCGCCCCACACCACCACATCACCGTGTTCCAGAAGTAGCCGCTTTAACGGATCGTTGCGCTTCAGACCACCGAACTGAAAGATTGCCGGCAGGCCCAGCGAGACAGAAACAATGGGCGCTTGCAGGTCGGGTTCGTCTTTATCCTGATGCAAAGACAGTTTTGCCCCTGGCGTATAGCGGTTGATCAAACAAGCATCTGGTCGGAAATCGGGATAGCCCGCAGCGGTTGCCGCCTGTTGACACAGTTCGGCAAAAACGTCAGGTAAACGCGGCCAGGCACTACCGGTCAACGGATCGACCGGAGAATAGAGGTAGCCATGCTGATCGGTCGTCCACCCCAATTGACCACAGTTGGTCATCGCCACCGACATCGTATATCCGCCGGGGGTCACCATCTGGCGAAACGGCGATTGTCTGACGACAACCGCCATTTCCTGTAATAAAGAAGGTGCGGCATCAAACGCAAAACGGCGCAAAATGACCGCACCGGACGCCAGCGGCTCCTGCCAGGGTTTTGCCTGCGCAAAGAGATCGAGCATTATCTGTCCTCACCTGTGGTTTCACGTTGCAGCAATTGCGCCTTGCGGGCGACGCCCCAGCGATAACCCGAAAGCGCACCATCGCCGCGGATCACCCGATGACACGGGATCACAATCGCCAGCTTATTTGCTCCGCAGGCACTCGCCACAGCGCGCACCGCTTTCGGTTTCCCCACGGCATTCGCCAGCTGCTGGTAGCTCACCGTTTCGCCACAGGGAATGTCACGCAGCGCCTGCCACACCTGCTGCTGAAACGCGGTTCCCCGAATATCCAGCGACAGCGACAATGGGGTATTACGTGAGTTAATGACCGCGATCACTTCGCGCACACGCTGTTGAAAATCGGGATCCGCAGGCACACCACGTGCTGCAGGAAACAGTTCATGCAGCTCAGATACCAGCGTAGCATCGTCGTCGCCGAGTAAAATTGCGCAGATACCGCGTTCACTTTCCGCTACCAGGCAGCGGCCCAGTGCGCAGTCCGCCACGGTATAGCGAATCGCCAGCTTATCGCCGCCTTGACGAAACTGCTTTGCCGTCATGCCCAGCGCGCCATCCGCTTTACGGTAATAGCTGCTGCTGTCGGGGAAGCCGGCATTCAAAATCGCCTGGGTCACCGGTGCGCCTTTCGCCAGCGCGTCACGCAAACGCCTGACGCGCCAGGACTGCTGCCACGCTTTCGGCGTCATGCCCGTCGTAGCTTTAAACAGACGATGTAGATGAAACGGGCTCATCGCCACCTGCTGGGCTAAAGCCTCCAGCGTGAGCGGCGACTCCTGCTCTAACAGCTGGCACGCCAGGCTAATCTTCTCCAGCCGCTGCTGCTGCGCGTTGGCTTTATCCGGCTGACAGCGTTTGCAGGGACGAAATCCTGCCGCTAACGCCTGCCCGGCATCGGCAAAGAAACGGACATTTTTACGCAGCGCATGTTTAGCCCGGCAGGACGGTCGACAAAAGATACCCGTGGTCTGTACGGCAAAAACAAACTGACCGTCAGCGTCCGCATCACGCTGTAACACAGACTGCCAGCGGTCCTCATCGGTTACGCGTTGAAGATTATTCATAATGGACTCCTTTGTTAAGCATAGTGCTTAGCCTCAGTGTGTCCGCATTGCAGGGCATAAAAACCTGCAATCTTGCTTTTTAATTTTTATCGCTGACCAGAAAGCTTTCGAACTGCGGCGACATCCAGGTTTTAAACCCCTCGCCTTCTTTGACAATCATATAAACCGCCAGCCCTTCACGACGCACCACCTCTTTGGCTTTATCCGTGCCGAGCACCATCAGGCCGGTATCCCAGCCGTCGGCTTCCAGTGCCGTAGGCGCAATCACCGTCACCGAGACCAGATTATGCTCAATTGGCCGACCGGTTTGCGGATCGATAACATGCGACAGACGCTTTCCGTCCAGTTCGTAATAATTGCGATAACTGCCGGACGTGCTGATGCCATGACCGTTAATATCAACAACCGCCTGCACCGCGTTTTCCCGATCGGTGGGTTTCTGGATCGCTACTCGCCACGGACGTCCCTCGGCGTTCATCCCCCGGCTGTTCAGCGCCCCACCAACGGACACCAGATAACGGGCGATCCCCTCCTGCTCCATCAGTCGGGCCAGATGATCGGCGGCATAACCTTCACCAACGGTAGAGAGATCGACATACAGATCCGGTAGATCTTTCTGCAGATAGTTCTGCCGCGTGTCATTGATTACGCTCAGGTGCTGCAGCCCGGTTTGTGCTTTTGCGGCATCAATTTGTGCCTGCGTGGGGATATGCAGCGGCTGCCTGTCCGGACCAAATCCCCACAGGTTAACCAACGGGCCGACGGTGATGTCCATCGCGCCATCGGTTTTCGCGCCAATACGCAGCGCCGAGGTGATGATATCCGCCATGGCATCGTTGACCGGCCAGGGCGACAGGCTTTTCGACAAGTTAAAACGCATCAGCGCAGAATCGTTTTTATAGGTAGAGAGCAGCTGATCGTCAGCATCAAGCTGCGTCTGGATCTTGACCCGCAGTTCTTCGGCGCGTTTAGCATCAACGTTCACCACGCTAACCCGCCAGAAGGTGCCCATCGTTTTGCCTTCCAGTACGGTGGCCGCAGGCGGTGTGGTCTGAACCGGCTTTGGTGCGTTATCGCAGCCGACAAAAAAGATCGTCACAGCCAACAGGGCTGCGCGGCAAAAATTCATACCCATACGCGATTATCCTCATGCGAACGGACGCAAGAGTACACCAAAAAGAGTTGCCTGTACGCCGGATAACGGCATTAAAAAAGGCCCCGCAGGGCCTTTTAATAACAATGAACGCAGATTAGAACTGGTAAACCAGACCCAGCGCTACGATATCATCGGTAGAGATACCCGCATCACGGGTGAAGTTGTTGTCATCCAGCAGGTTGATTTTGTAATCAACATAGGTAGACATGTTTTTGTTGAAGTAGTAAGTCGCGCCAACATCAACATATTTCAGGATGTCCTGGTCGCCATAACCACGACCCAGGTCTTTACCTTTGGACTGCAGGTAAGCCACGGACGGACGCAGACCGAAGTCGAACTGGTACTGTGCAACGGCTTCGAAGTTCTGCGCTTTGTTAGCCCAGCCTAAATCACCTGCACGCGTTGCGTTGTAGGTCTGGGTGTACTGTGCTGCCAGGTACACGTTGTTCGCGTCGTATTTCAGACCACCGGTGTAGGTTTCAGCACGATCGCCAGTACCGAAGTTCAAACGGTTCTGCTCGTCAGTACGTTTGGAGCTGGTGACTGCGGTACCCAGCGCGAAGCCTTCACCGATATCATACGTGATCGATCCGCCAACACCGTCGCCATTCTGACGCAGTGCATCACGACCGTTGCCGGTCACTCCCGTCATGCCTTCGCCTTCCGGGCTACCGTTTTTACCCTGGTACTGAATGGCAAAGTTCAGACCATCAACCAGACCGAAGAAATCGGTGTTACGGTAGGTCGCGAAGCCGTTACCACGCTGCTGCATGAAGTTGTCAGAACCGTAGGTGTCGCCGCCGAATTCTGGCAGAACGTCGGTCCAGGACGTTACATCGTAAACCACGCCGTAGTTACGACCGTAGTCGAAAGAACCGGCATCAGCGAATTTCAGACCTGCAAATGCCACACGGGTCCAGGAGTTGTTTTCGTTTTCAGAGGAGTTACCCTGAATCTGGTATTCCCACTGGCCGTAACCGGTCAGTTGGTCGTTGACCTGAGTTTCGCCTTTGAAGCCGATACGCATATAGGTCTGATCACCATCTTTAGTAGAGTCATCAGAGAAATAGTGCAGACCATCGACTTTACCGTACAGGTCTAATTTGTTGCCGTCTTTGTTATAAATTTCAGCCGCATTTGCGGTACCTGCCACCAGCAGAGCTGGGACCAGGAGGGACAGTACTTTGACTTTCATGTTATTAACCCTCTGTTATATGCCTTTATTGCTTTTTTTATGCCACTGCATACTGATTACGTTCATTAACCAGTCGGCAACTTCATTCTCCGCAAAAACACAGAATAATCCAACACGAATATGATACTAAAACTTTAAAGGTGTTTCATTTATCCATATAGATGTTTCAAAATGTTAATATCAGGGAACTTTTTAAAAATCAAAAAATGAGCAAAATAAGCACGAATAGTCAAGAAACATACAAATAACGATATAAATCAATTAATTGCATTCGAAAAACTCATAGCACTGAATGACAAAACAAAATCTTCACTCGCAACTAAAATAGCACTGCTATCATCATTAACTTTATTTATTACCGTCATTCATTCTTGAATGTCTGTTTACCCCTATTTCAACCGAATGCTCTGCGTTCGGTTTTTTTTTACCCTAATTTACACAAAACTGACAGTCCTGTGCTACCAACCAAAAACTATAACAATTATTAACTATTTCTCTATGCATTAATCACATCTAAGCTTATCTAATAATTTCTTGTTATTTAATGCTAATTTCTTAGGTTCAAAATTTCTATTTGTACCTGACACTGTGGACTGTACAGATTGACCACGGCGTGACGAAGCAAGATGTGCGGTAAACACATGCCATGCGTCCGGTGCTGCGAGAGTATGGCAATTCATCCATTACCCTTTATACTGCCCCTTCATCTTAAGCATCGTTCTAACAGGTCTTAAACACGAATGAGTCAGTCAGACACAACGGCTTCTACCCGATTCTCCCTACTTCCGGGAAGTATTACCCGTTTCTTCTTATTACTGATCGTTGTGCTGTTAGTGATGATGGGCGTGATGGTCCAGAGCGCGGTCAACACCTGGCTAAAAGATAAGAGCTATCAGATTGTCGATATCACGCATGCCATCCATAAACGAGTAGATACCTGGCGGTACGTCACGTGGCAAATTTATGACAATATTGCCGCCACCCCGCAATCTGCCACAGCGGATGGACTACAAGAAACCCGTTTGAAACAAGATATCTACTATCTTGAGAAACCGCGCAGAAAGACCGAAGCGCTTATTTTTGGCTCGCATGACAGCTCAACGCTGGAGATGACCCAGCGTATCTCAACCTACCTGGATACCCTGTGGGGAGCCGAGAATGTCCCGTGGTCAATGTATTATCTCAATGGTCAGGACAACAGCCTGATCCTGATTTCGACGTTGCCACTGAAAGATCTGACCTCCGGCTTTAAAGAGTCGACGATTGGTAATATCGTCGATTCGCGCCGCGCAGAAATGCTACAGCAGGCCAATGCGCTGGATGAACGTGAAAGCTTCTCCTCGCTGCGCCGCCTGGTCTGGCAAAACGGCCATTACTTCACGCTGCGTACCACCTTTAATCAGCCGGGACATCTGGCCACCGTGGTGGCGTTTGACCTGCCCATTAATGATCTGATCCCGCCAGGCATGCCGCTGGACAGTTTTCATCTGGAACCTGATGCCACCTCAACGGTCGAGCACAGTAATGAAAAAGAGTCGCCTGACAGCGTCAGTATCAGCTTCAATAACGCCAAAATTGAGATTTCATCGGCGCTAAACTCAACGGATATGCGACTGGTCTGGCAGGTTCCGTTCGGTTCATTGCTGCTCGACACCTTGCAAAATATCCTGCTGCCGCTGTTGCTGAACATCGCATTGCTGGCACTGGCGTTGTTTGGCTATACCACCTTTCGCCACCTCCCTGCCCGCTCGACCGACGTGGCGCCAAACCTTGCCGCCAATAATGAATTACGCGTTTTGCGAGCAATCAACGAAGAGATTGTTTCACTGCTTCCGCTGGGCTTATTGGTACACGACCAGGAGGCAAACCGTACGGTCATCAGCAATAAAATTGCCGACCACCTGCTGCCGCATTTGAATTTGCAAAACATAACCAGCATGGCTGAGCAGCATCAGGGCGTGATCCAGGCCACCATTAATAATGAACTGTATGAAATCCGACTGTTCCGTAGCCAGATATCACCGCGTACGCAGATCTTTATTATTCGCGACCAGGACAAAGAAGTGCTGGTGAATAAAAAACTGAAACAAGCCCAGCGCCTGTATGAGAAAAATCAGCAGGCCCGTGCCGCGTTTATGCAGAATATCGGCAGTGCCCTGAAAGATCCGGCCAGAACACTGGCCGTTAATGCCGCCGCACTCAATACGCCTGACAGTCAAAAACTGGCAAATCAGGCCGATGTGCTGGTGCGAATGGTTGATGAAATTCAGTTGGCCAATATTCTCGAGAGCGACAGCTGGAAAAGCGAGTCCACGCTGTTCTCCGTTCAAACGTTAATTGATGAAGTGGTGCCTGACGTTCTGCCGGTCATTAAACGCAAAGGCCTGCAGTTGCTGATTAAAAATAATCTCAGCGCCAGCGATGAACGCCGCGGCGACCGTGACGCCCTGCGCCGTATTCTGCTGCTGTTGATTCAATACGCTGTAACCACCACGCAAATTGGGAAAATTACCCTCGAAGTTGACCAGGATGAATCAGAGGCAGAGCGCCTGACCTTCCGTATTCTGGATACTGGTGAAGGCGTAACGTTGAATGAAATTGATAATCTACACTTTCCGTTCATCAATGAAACGCAGGGCGATCGCTATGGCAAAGCCAACCCGCTGACCTTTTGGCTATGCGATCAGCTGGCCCGTAAACTGGGCGGGCACCTGAATATCAAAGCGCGTGAAGAACTTGGAACGCGTTATATCGTCCATGTTAAAATGCCGCTGCATGACCAACATGCTGACATTGAAGAGCGCCTGTTGGATGACGTCTGCGTGATGGTTGATGTCACCTCCAGTGAGGTACGTAGCATCGTATTACGTCAGCTAGAAAACTGGGGAGCCACCTGCATCACGCCCGATGAACGGTTGAGTAGTCAAGAATATGATCTCTTTTTAACTGATAATCCGTCTAATCTTACTGCCTCGGGCTTGCTTTTAAGCGATGATGAGTCTGGCGTACGCAAAATTGGCCCTGGCCAGCTGCGCGTCAACTTTAATATGAGCAATGCTATGCAGGAAGCTGTCCTCGAGCTAATAGAAGAGCAGCTGGCGCAGGAAGAGATCCAGGAAATCCCCCTCGGCGGAGATGAAAACGCCGAACTTCATGCCAGTGGTTACTATGCACTCTTTGTAGACACAGTACCGGATGATGTTAAGAGGTTGTATACTGAGGCGGAAACCAGCGATTTCGCTGCGTTAGCCCAAACCGCCCATCGCCTGAAAGGCGTGTTTGCCATGCTTAATCTGGTACCCGGCAAGCAGTTATGTGAAGCGCTGGAACATCTTATTCAAGAAAAAGATGCTCCAGGTATAGAAAAGTACATCAGCGACATTGACACTTACGTCAAGAGCTTGCTGTAGCAAGGTAGCCCAATACATGAACACTATGAACGTAATTATTGCCGATGATCATCCGATTGTACTGTTCGGTATTCGTAAATCACTTGAGCAAATCGAATGGGTGAACGTTGTCGGCGAATTTGAAGACTCCACTGCACTGATCAACAATTTGCCGAAATTAGACGCGCATGTGTTGATAACCGATCTCTCAATGCCGGGAGATAAATACGGTGACGGGATCACGTTAATTAAGTACATCAAACGCCATTTCCCGAGCCTGTCGATCATCGTCCTGACCATGAACAACAACCCGGCGATCCTCAGCGCGGTGCTGGATCTCGACATTGAAGGGATCGTGCTGAAACAGGGTGCGCCAACGGATCTGCCAAAAGCACTGGCGTCGCTGCAAAAAGGCAAGAAATTTACCCCAGAAAGCGTTTCTCGTTTGCTGGAGAAAATCAGTGCCAGCGGGTATGGTGACAAACGTCTTTCACCGAAAGAGAGCGAAGTTCTGCGCCTGTTCGCGGAAGGTTTCCTGGTCACTGAAATCGCCAAAAAGCTCAACCGCAGCATTAAAACCATCAGTAGCCAGAAAAAATCCGCGATGATGAAACTGGGCGTTGAAAACGATATCGCCCTGCTGAATTATCTCTCGTCCGTGACGCTAAGCCCGTCCGACAAAGACTGATTCCTTTTACCATCAACATGCCTGATGGCGCTACGTTTATCAGGCCTACGAACGATACCTCATTGAGGTATGTTCCGTAGGCCTGATAAGGCAAACGCCGCCATCCGGCATTTTTTATCCCCGCGTTTTTCTCACTCTTTCCGCATACACCGTCAGCGTCTGCTTCAGCACATCCAACGTCACCGGCTTGGATAAGCAACTATCCATCCCTGACTCCAGACAACGCTGCTTCTCTTCTGCCAGTGCGTTCGCCGTTACGCCAACCACCGGCAGTGTGAGCCCCAGCTGACGAATGCGTTGCGTCAGGCGGTAACCGTCCATATTCGGCATGTTGACGTCGCTCAACACGATATCGATATGATTTTTGCTCAACACATTGAGCGCATCCACACCGTCATTGGCGGTTTTGCACTGATACCCCAACGATCCCAACTGATCGGCCAACAAGCGGCGGTTGATCGGATGATCGTCAACCACCAGAATCATCATGTCATCGTGGGTACTGCCGATTTTATCCGGGGCAGGCAGCGCGCTGGAGAGATTTTCATCCTCCAGCTCAACGCGATATATATGCGCCAGCAGCGCAGGCAGCTCGTGCGGTGAGGCCACGCTGTGCACCCACTCACCCGGCGCTCTCTCCTGCGGAATGCCGATATGTCGGCGACAGAAAATCACCGCGGCGCGTCCCTGCCATGCCTGTTCCTGCACATCATCGGCAATCAGCACGTCATCAGCATCGGGTTGCTGACCTTCATAGCGCAGCACCGTCATCCCGTTACGCGTCAGGCTGGCTTCGATAAAGCGATACAATGAAGCATTACGTACCGCCAGCCAGCAGCGGGTATTGGCCAGCCCTTCCACACTTTTCTTCAGCGGATACTGCGCACCATACAGTGGAATACGCAGCGTAAACTGGCTACCCATTCCGGGTTCGGAATCGACGGCTATATCGCCATCCATCATGCTGATCAGTTTTTCACAAATCGCCAGCCCCAATCCGGTCCCCTGGAAATTACGCTGAACCCCGGTGCCGACCTGAAAGAACGGATCGAACAGACGCACGACTTCTTTGGCCGGAATACCCACGCCGGTATCACGTACGCGAATACTGAGATAATCACCATGACGCTGCACATGCAGCACAATGCAGCCGGTATCGGTGAACTTAATCGCATTGCTCAACAGATTAGAGATCACCTGCTGCAAGCGCATGGGATCGCCATTCAACGCCACCGGCACGTCCGGTTCGATGAAACAGTACAATCCCAGCTGCTTACGTACCACCAGCGGCAGATAGTTGGCCGTAATGTGGTTCATCACCTCGCGCGGTGAAAACTCACTTGGCTCAATCTTAAGCTGTTCAGATTCAATTTTTGAGAAGTCGAGAATATCGCTGATAATTTTCAGCAGCAGGCTGGAGGAGTTGTTCATCGCCGTGACCAACCGATCGACACCACTCGGCAACTCTTTGGTTTGCAGCAAATCCAGGTTGCCGATAATGCCGTACAGCGGCGTACGCAGCTCATGGCTGACCGTGGCGAGGAACATCGATTTAGACTGGCTAGCCTGCTCCGCTGCCTGCGCCATCTCCTGCAGCGACTCTTCCATTTTGACACGGGCGCTAACATCAACCAGTACGCAAATCGCCACGTTTTCATTGCGATAGCGCGAATGCACAAAGCTGATTTGCAGATTGGTATTGTTGCTGGTGAGCACATCAACGAAATTAACCTGCTGACCGCAGATGATCTGTGTTAGCCGCTGCCTGTCCTCGTGGGTCAACATATTCAGATAGGTATGCGCCAACTCGTTACTCAGGATGTTAATACCGTCGATAGTGCGCAGAATACAAATACCGACTGGCGCAGAGGCAACAATTTTACGGTTAAACTGTTCATGTTCTTCCAGACGCTGGGCATCGCTTTCCGCAGGGATAAAAATACGTCGCTCATACATACGTGCCAGCATAAACAACGCCGCGCCCACCAGCACATTCAACAAAATAGCGTTGAGGATCAACAGGCGAATACGTTCCAGCACCAGATCGACCGGTACGGAATACACAATACTGAGCGATGATGGCGGCAGATTTTTCTTCAGCACCAGCTCGCGAAAACCCGGCGTATAACCAAACCAGGAACGCTCCTGCATCCAACGCGGTTCAGCTTTGATCGCCCCCTCAGGGCCAGCCAGCGAAATCAGCGCGTGACCATTTTCATCAAGGATAGTCACGCCCATCGGCAGATTACCCGGCGTGAAGAAGTTTTCCATACGAATCGGCTGCTCAACGCCAAGCAGCGCCTGCAGGCGATTCGCCAGATACACCGGCGTCAGCGCATAAAAATAGCCCACGCCCGGACGCGGCCCCTGGCTTATCCAGAACAGGTTATTGCCGTTTTCGTCCTGCGGCGCATTGCGGTACTTAACGATGCGTTCATGCAACGCTTTCAACGCCTCATCGCGTTCAACGGGCATATCACGCAGACCAAAGTTGGCCATACACAGGTTATCGCTACCGATCAGAAACACGCGGTTTAAGTCATAGGCAGCGGAGAAATTGTCGCGCCAGTAGCGCATAAACCACGCCAGTGATTCCAGCGAACCACGCCAGGCGTTGCCCATCACCGCACAGTCGGAATCAGCAAACAGCGGCTCAAAATTGGGCACAACGGTTTTGTCATCCCGCGCCCGCAGCGACATCACGCCGTTTTCCGCTGTTAAGCGGTTCTCTGCAATATATTTCAGCTCTTTGATCACATCAGACGTGCGCTGAATGTAGCGCTGCGCCTGATCGGAGCTAAGCGTAAACTCCTGACGGATCTCCGATTCTCGCTGATGCAGCGCATTCACAATGTAGAACACACTCGCAAAAGCAATCAGAAGCCAGACCAGCAGCGCCAGCGCTCTGAACAGGTAGCGTGAGACTTTTAGGGTTGCATGAACAGAAGCAAGGTATTTCAAAGGGGCGAAGCTCCGCCTCAGGGTATGAATAAGTGTGGTTAAGGTAGCGGTAAATGCCCGGCGTCGCAATGCCCTCTCTTTACGGGAATATGATACACCGCTGAGAAAACATTATCTTAACCCCTGATAATCGTCGTTTGACTTTAATACCTTGTACGGATGTCAGAATGCCCGACCTGAAATGGCTGACACGTCGTTTTACCCCGCGACGTTTACGCAACCAAATGATCATGATGGCCATTCTGATGGTGATAGTACCGACGATATCCATTGGTTATATCGTAGAAACCGAAGGCCGTTCAGCAGTCTTATCTGAAAAAGAGAAAAAACTGTCGGCGGTCGTGCATTTACTTAACGATGCGCTGGGCGATCGCTTTAGCCACTACGCAACTCTGCCGCGCGAGGCGCGTATTCGCGCACTTAATGCCGAGTTAAGTCCTCTCACAGAGCGTATTACGCGCGCATTTCCAGGCGTAGGCGCGGGGTATTACAACAAAGCACTGGATGCCATTATCACCTACGCGCCCTCGGCGTTTTATCAAAGTAATGTTGGCATCACCATCGCCGCCGATCACCCCGGACGTGAAGTGATGGACAGTAACACTCCCGTCGTCTATTCCGGACGACAGGTGCGCGGTGACATCCTCAACTCCATGATCCCAATAGCGCGACAGGGTGACGTCATCGGTTATATCTGGGCCAACGAGCTGACGGAAGATATTCGCCAGCAGGCCTGGAAAATGGACGTAAGAATCATTGCGGTGCTGGCGGCAGGATTAATCAGCAGCCTGCTACTTATCATCCTCTTTTCACGTCGGCTCAGCGCCAATATCGACATCATCACTGACGGACTCTCAACGCTGGCGCAAAAAACACCCGCCCGACTGCCCGATCTGCCGGGCGAGCTGGGGCAAATCAGCCGCAGCGTCAATGCGCTGGCACAAACACTGCGGGAAACCAAAACGCTAAACGATCTGATTATTGAAAACG
The DNA here is from genome assembly GCF_005281055.1 of Citrobacter sp. wls711. Taxonomy (NCBI): domain Bacteria; kingdom Pseudomonadati; phylum Pseudomonadota; class Gammaproteobacteria; order Enterobacterales; family Enterobacteriaceae; genus Citrobacter; species Citrobacter sp. wls711. Next base: position 127,703 of record NZ_SZXC01000026.1, read on the forward strand.
CAGCGGACGGCGTGATTGCCATCGACAGACAGGGCGACGTCACCACAATGAACCCGGCGGCGGAGCAAATAACGGGCTATAAACTGCATGAGCTGGTTGGGCAACCCTATGCGAAATTGTTTGCCAATACCCAGTTCTATAGCCCGGTACTGGATACCCTCGAATATGGTACCGAGCATGTTGCCCAGGAGGTCAGTTTTCCGGGACGTGGGCGTACCATTGAGATAAGCGTCACCACCAGCCGGATCCATAACGCACATGGCGAGCTGATCGGCGCGCTGGTTATCTTCTCCGATTTAACCGCCCGTAAAGAGACCCAGCGTCGACTGGCACAAACGGAACGGCTTGCCACCCTCGGTGAACTGATGGCCGGAGTGGCTCATGAAGTGAGAAATCCGCTGACGGCAATTCGCGGCTATGTCCAGATCATCCGTCAGCAAACGTCGTTGCCGGAGCATCAGGAATACTTATCCGTAGTGCTGAATGAAATTGATTCAATCAATAAAGTTATCCAACAACTGTTGGATTTCTCACGCCCGCGACAAAGCCAGTGGCAGCAAGTGCAGCTCAATGCGTTAATTGAAGAGACGCTAATCCTGGTGCAAACCTCCGGTATTCAGGCGCGTATTACCTTTACCACCGAATTAGATACCCACCTGCCAGCAATCGTCGCCGATCGCGAACTCCTCAAGCAGGTGATCCTGAATATTTTAATTAATGCGGTGCAGGCAATAGGCGCGCGGGGCAACATTCGCATCCGCACCTGGCAGTACACGGCATCGCAGCAGGCGGTGATGATTGAGGATAATGGCAGCGGTATTGATGCTGCCATACAGAAAAAAATATTTGACCCATTCTTCACTACAAAGGCGTCAGGCACAGGTCTGGGGCTGGCGCTAAGCCAGCGCATTATCAACGCGCATCAGGGCGATATTCACGTCGCCAGCATGCCGGGCTGCGGCGCAACCTTCACGCTTATTTTACCGCTCAACCCGCAGAGAAACCCGTCAGAATGAAAACGACCTACCGTATTCTCATCGTTGATGATGAAGAGAATGTTCGCCGTATGCTTGCCACCGCATTTTCCCTGCAAGGGCATGAAACCCACTGCGCCAGCGACGGTAAAGCCGCGCTGGCCCTGTTTGCTGACTCACAGCCCGACGTGGTACTGATGGACATCCGCATGCCTGAGATGGACGGCATTGAGGCACTGAAAGTCATGCGCACTCAGCAACCACGGATCCCTGTCATTCTGATGACTGCCTACGCTGAAGTCGAAACGGCGGTAGAAGCCTTACGCAGCGGCGCGTTTGATTATGTGATAAAACCCTTTGATCTGGATGAACTCAACCTGGTTATCCAGCGCGCGTTGCAGCTACAGGCGATGAAGCAGGAGATCCGCAACCTGCATAAAGCGCTGAGCACCAGCTGGCAATGGGGGCATATCCTGACCAACAGCCCGCTAATGCAGGATATCTGTAAAGATACGGCGAAAATCGCCCTCTCGCAGGCCAGCGTGTTGGTAAGCGGTGAGAGCGGCACCGGAAAAGAGCTGATCGCCAGGGCTATCCATTACAACAGCCGACGCGCCAACGGTCCTTTTATCAAAATCAACTGCGCCGCCCTGCCAGAATCATTGCTGGAAAGCGAACTGTTTGGCCATGAGAAAGGGGCGTTTACCGGGGCGCAAACGCTGCGTCAGGGCTTATTCGAGCGTGCCCATCAGGGGACACTCTTGCTCGATGAAATTGGCGAAATGCCGCAGGGTCTGCAGGCAAAGCTGCTGCGTATTCTGCAAGAGAGAGAATTTGAGCGTATCGGCGGGCATCAAACCATTCGCGTTGATATTCGCATTATTGCCGCTACCAACCGATGCCTGCAAACGATGGTGAAGGAAGGCACCTTCCGCGAAGACTTGTTTTATCGATTGAACGTCATTCATCTGACGTTACCGCCGTTACGCGAACGCCGTGAAGACATCGCCCTGCTGGCCAACCATTTTTTACAGAAATTCAGTTCCGAAAACCAGCGCGATATTATCGAAATTGACCCAACGGCGATATCTATACTCACCACCTGGCCGTGGCCGGGTAATATTCGCGAACTATCTAATGTCATTGAGCGTGCGGTGGTAATGAGTACCGGCGCGGTAATTTTTGCCGACGACCTGCCCGCCCAATTCCGCCACCCGGTCAGCGTGACGACTGAGGTAAAGCCTGCATTCTCCGGCGAGCGAAATCTGAAAGAAGAGATGAAGCGCGAGGAAAAAAGAATCATCGTCGAGGTCCTCGAACAGCAGGACGGCAACCGTACCCGCACGGCGCTGATGTTGGGCATCAGCCGACGCGCTCTGATGTATAAATTACAGGAATATGGTATCGATCCGTCAGGCTCTTGATGCACAAATTTGCTATGCAGAATTTTGCACAGTGCGCAAAACTCTGCATAGCCCTCTCTCCCTCCCCACGTAAAACACTTTAAAATAAATAATTAAATTCAACACGTTAAAGTTTAAATCATCTATTCAGGCATCCTGGCATTCCGCTTGCAATTCCCTGAGCGTACCCAAAATGGAGTATGCAAAAGGGAAACATAATGAAAACAAAACTGATTACCTTACAAGACGCCGCAGGCTTCTTTCGTGACGGCATGACCATCATGGTCGGGGGTTTTATGGGGGTTGGTACCCCGCCTCGCCTTGTCCAGACCTTACTTGAATCTGGCGTCAGAGATCTGACGCTTATCGCCAACGATACCGCCTTTATTGATACCGGTATCGGGCCACTGATCGTCAATGGCCGTGTGAGCAAAGTGATTGCTTCGCACATTGGCACCAATCCTGAAACCGGTCGACGCATGATTGCCGGTGAAATGGAGGTTCAACTGGTGCCGCAAGGTACCCTGATAGAGCAAATCCGCTGCGGCGGCGCGGGGCTTGGCGGTTTTCTGACGCCTACCGGCGTTGGCACCATTGTCGAAGACGGCAAGCAGACCCTGACGCTTGATGGCAAAACCTGGCTGCTTGAACGCCCATTGCGTGCAGACCTGGCGCTGATTCGTGCGCACCGCGCAGACATGCTTGGCAACCTCACCTATCAACTCAGCGCGAGAAATTTCAACCCACTGATCGCCCTTGCCGCCGATATCACGCTGGTAGAGCCGGATGAAATAGTCGAAACCGGTGAGCTTCTCCCTGACCAGATAGTCACCCCCGGCGCCGTCATCGACCATATCGTCATTCCACAGGAGAGCTAATCATGGATGCTAAACAACGTATTGCGCGCCGCGTGGCGCAAGAGCTTCGCGACGGCGACGTGGTGAACTTAGGCATCGGCCTACCGACGATGGTCGCCAACTACCTGCCAGCCGATATTCACATCACCCTGCAGTCCGAGAATGGTTTCCTTGGTCTGGGGCCCGTCACCACTGCCCATCCCGATCTGGTGAACGCCGGTGGGCAGCCGTGCGGCATTTTGCCCGGCGCAGCCATGTTTGATAGCGCCATGTCATTCGCATTGATTCGCGGCGGCCATGTAGATGCCTGCGTCCTCGGCGGGTTACAGGTTGATGAACAGGCCAACCTCGCCAACTGGGTGGTTCCCGGTAAGATGGTGCCCGGCATGGGCGGTGCGATGGATCTGGTCACCGGCGCACGTAAAGTAATAATCGCCATGGAGCATTGCGCAAAAGACGGTTCAGCAAAAATTCTCCGTCACTGCACCATGCCGCTGACGGCCCAGCATGCGGTACATATGCTGGTCACTGAACTCGCCGTTTTCCGCTTCATCGACGGTAAAATGTGGCTGACAGAAATCGCGGAAGGCTGCGATATCGCCACCCTACGTGAAAAAACCGACGCACAATTCGATGTTGCTGCCGATCTGGTTATCCAGCGGGGTGACGCATGATTGGTCGCCTCTCTCGCTTTATGACGCGCGTGGTCAGCCGCTGGCTACCCGACCCGCTAATTTTTGCCATGCTGCTAACGTTACTGACCTTCGGCATCGCACTGTGGCTAACGCCGCAAACGCCGGTCAGCATGGTGCGATTTTGGGGTGACGGTTTCTGGAACCTGCTGGCGTTTGGTATGCAGATGGCGCTGATCATCGTCACCGGTCATGCGCTAGCCAGTTCAGGGCCGGTTAAAAGTTTGCTGCGTACGGCGGCATCTGCGGCTAAAACCCCCGCACAGGGGGTGATGCTGGTGACATTTTTCGGTTCAGTCGCCTGCGTAATTAACTGGGGTTTTGGTCTGGTGGTCGGTGCAATGTTTGCCCGCGAAGTCGCCCGTAGGGTTCCTGGATCCGACTATCCGTTGCTGATTGCCTGCGCCTACATCGGCTTTCTGACCTGGGGCGGCGGCTTCTCCGGCTCAATGCCCCTACTGGCGGCAACGCCGGGCAACCCCGTTGAACATATTGCCGGGTTAATTCCTGTCGGCGACACCCTGTTCACCGGCTTCAATGTCTTCATCACCGTGGCGCTGATTGTCGTCATGCCGTTTATCACTCGCATGATGACGCCAAAACCTTCAGATGTGGTGAGCATCGATCCGAAACTGTTACTGGAAGAAGCAGATTTTCAGAAGAAGCTGCCACCAGACGCGCCGCCATCGGAAAAGCTGGAAGAGAGCCGCATTCTGGCTCTGATCATCGGTGCATTAGGGATTGCCTATCTGGGCATCTATTTTGCCGAGAAAGGCTTCAACATCACCATTAATACCGTCAACCTGATGTTTATGATTGCCGGTCTGCTGCTGCACAAAACGCCAATGGCCTATATGCGTGCCGTCAGCGCCGCCGCCCGAAGCACCGCCGGAATTCTGGTGCAATTCCCCTTCTATGCCGGTATTCAGTTGATGATGGAGCACTCCGGTCTCGGTGGGCTCATTACCGAGTTTTTCATCAACGTTGCCAACAAAGATACCTTCCCGCTGATGACCTTCTTCAGTTCAGCACTGATTAACTTTGCCGTGCCGTCGGGCGGCGGTCACTGGGTTATTCAGGGTCCGTTCGTTATTCCCGCCGCGCAGGCGCTTGGCGCTGACCTCGGTAAATCCGTCATGGCTATCGCCTACGGCGAGCAGTGGATGAACATGGCGCAACCGTTTTGGGCGCTACCGGCACTGGCCATCGCCGGGCTGGGGGTTCGCGACATTATGGGCTACTGCATCACCGCCTTGATCTTCTCCGGCGTCATTTTCGTCATTGGATTGACCTTGTTCTGACGGCAACCACTTATTTAAGGGAACAGAAAAATGAAAAATTGTGTCATCGTCAGCGCGGCACGTACCGCAATCGGTAGCTTCAATGGCGCACTGGCCACCACCAGCGCCGTCGAACTCGGAGCAACCGTGATTAAAGCCGCACTTGAGCGCGCCCACCTTGATCCGCAGCAGGTCGACGAGGTGATCATGGGTAACGTGCTGCAGGCAGGTCTCGGGCAGAATCCGGCACGCCAGGCGCTGTTAAAAAGCGGCCTCTCAGATACCGTTTGCGGCTTTACCATTAATAAAGTCTGCGGCTCGGGCCTCAAAAGCGTGGCGCTTGCCGCTCAGGCAATTCAGGCCGGGCAGGCTCAGGCAATTGTCGCCGGCGGTATGGAAAATATGAGTCAGGCACCGTACTTGTTAGACGCTAAAGCCCGCTGGGGGTATCGCCTTGGCGACGGGCAGTTGTCCGATGTTATCCTGCGCGACGGTCTGATCTGCGCCGAGCAAGGCTACCATATGGGGATCACCGCTGAAAATGTCGCCCGCGAATACGGTATTAACCGCGAGATGCAGGATGAACTGGCGCTGACGTCGCAGCATAAAGCGGTATCGGCAATAGAATCGGGCGCGTTTCAGACGGAAATCGTCCCTGTGAGCGTGGTATCGCGGAAAAAAACAATCGTCTTTGATCGTGATGAATTCCCTAAAGCTGACACCACTGCGGAAGGTCTGGCTGCATTACGTCCCGCTTTCGACAAAACAGGAAGCGTCACCGCCGGAAATGCTTCGGGGATCAACGATGGCGCTGCGGCACTGGTTATCATGGAAGAATCGGCAGCGGTGGCAGCCGGACTGAAACCGCTGGCGCGTATCAAGGCCTATGCCAGCGGTGGCGTCGCACCTGCAATGATGGGCATGGGTCCGGTTCCGGCGACGCAAAAAGCGCTGCAACTGAGCGGGCTTCAATTGTCTGATATCGACCTGATTGAGGCCAATGAGGCGTTTGCCGCACAGTTTCTGGCAGTGGGGAAAATGCTGGGCTTTGATGCGCAAAAGGTGAATGTCAACGGCGGCGCAATCGCGCTTGGGCATCCTATCGGCGCCAGCGGGGCGCGTATTCTGGTCACGCTGCTACACGCGCTACAGGCACGGGATAAAACCCTTGGACTGGCTACGCTGTGCATCGGCGGCGGTCAGGGAATCGCAATGATTGTGGAAAGGATGAACTAAAAAAAAAGGGCCGGATTTCTCCGGCCCTTCTCATTACGACTTAATTACTCTTCTGCGTCATCCGCCGCATCGTCATCGCTTTCTGCTTCAGGCGCGATATCATCGTCCCCTTCCGCTGCGCTTCCGTCGATAGAATCCAGTTCTTCGTCATCAACCGGTTCAGCTACACGTTGCAGACCCACCACGTTTTCATCATCCGCCGTGCGGATGAGGATAACGCCCTGGGTGTTACGCCCAACCACGCTGATTTCCGACACGCGAGTACGCACCAACGTACCAGCATCGGTGATCATCATGATCTGGTCGCTATCGGTCACCTGCACCGCGCCAACAACGGAACCGTTGCGTTCGGTGACTTTGATGGAGATAACGCCCTGCGTCGCACGCGACTTGGTCGGATACTCTTCTGCCGCAGTACGCTTACCATAACCGTTTTGCGTCACGGTCAGGATAGCGCCTTCGCCACGTGGAATAATCAGAGAAACGACTTTGTCTTCGCCCGCCAGTTTGATACCACGTACGCCGGTCGCAGTACGACCCATCGCACGCACGGCGTCTTCTTTGAAGCGCACCACTTTACCCGCGGCAGAGAACAGCATCGCTTCGTCAGACCCGGAGGTCAGATCCACGCCAATCAGTTCGTCGCCTTCATTCAGGTTAACCGCAATAATACCGGCTGAACGTGGACGGCTGAACTCGGTCAGCGCCGTTTTCTTCACGGTACCGCTAGCGGTTGCCATAAAGACGTTCACGCCCTCTTCGTACTCGCGTACCGGCAGAATCGCGGTGATACGTTCGTTGGCTTCCAGCGGCAGCAGGTTGACGATTGGACGTCCACGCGCACCACGGCTCGCTTCCGGTAGCTGATAGACCTTCATCCAGTACAGACGACCCCGGCTGGAGAAGCACAGGATCGTGTCGTGGGTGTTGGCCACCAGCAGGCGGTCGATGAAGTCTTCTTCTTTAATTCGTGCTGCTGATTTACCTTTCCCGCCACGACGTTGTGCTTCGTAATCGGTTAACGGCTGATATTTAACGTAGCCCTGGTGAGACAAGGTCACGACAACATCTTCCTGGGTGATCAGATCTTCGATATTGATGTCAGCGCTGTTGGCGGTGATTTCAGTGCGACGCTCATCACCGAACTGCTCGCGAACCAGCTCCATCTCTTCACGGATCACTTCCATCAGGCGATCGGCGCTGCCCAGAATGTGCAGCAGTTCAGCGATCTGCTCCAGCAGCTCTTTGTATTCGTCGAGCAGTTTTTCATGCTCAAGGCCGGTCAGTTTCTGCAAGCGCAGATCCAAAATCGCCTGTGCTTGCTGTTCAGTCAGGTAGTACTGACCGTCACGCACGCCAAACTCAGGTTCCAGCCATTCAGGACGGGCAGCGTTATCACCGGCACGTTCCAGCATCGCCGACACGTTACCCAGCTCCCACGAACGGGCGACCAGTCCGGCTTTCGCTTCAGCCGGGGTCGGAGCACGACGGATCAGTTCGATGATCGGATCGATGTTGGCCAGTGCAATCGCCAGCGCTTCAAGGATGTGGGCGCGATCGCGGGCTTTACGCAGTTCAAAAATAGTACGGCGAGTAACCACTTCACGACGGTGACGCACAAACGCAGCGATAATATCTTTCAGGTTCATGATCTTCGGCTGACCATGGTGCAGCGCAACCATGTTAATACCGAAGGAAACCTGCAGCTGGGTCTGGGAGTAAAGGTTGTTGAGAACCACTTCCCCGACCGCGTCACGTTTGACTTCAATCACGATGCGCATACCGTCTTTATCAGACTCGTCACGCAGCGCGCTGATGCCTTCAACGCGTTTGTCTTTTACCAACTCGGCAATTTTCTCAATCAGGCGCGCTTTGTTCACCTGATACGGAATTTCGTGCACGATGATGGTTTCACGACCGGTTTTCGCGTCAGCTTCAACTTCCGCGCGAGCGCGGATGTACACTTTACCGCGACCAGTACGATAGGCTTCTTCAATACCACGACGACCGTTGATGATCGCGGCAGTCGGGAAGTCCGGGCCTGGAATGTGTTCCATCAGCCCTTCAATGCTGATGTCTTCATCGTCAATGTAGGCCAGACAACCGTTAATCACTTCTGTCAGGTTGTGCGGCGGAATGTTGGTCGCCATACCTACCGCGATACCGGACGAACCGTTCACCAGCAGGTTAGGAATTTTGGTCGGCATGACGTCCGGAATGCGTTCGGTGCCGTCATAGTTATCGACGAAATCAACCGTTTCTTTTTCCAGGTCAGCCATCAGCTCGTGGGCGATTTTCGACATACGGATTTCCGTATAACGCATCGCTGCGGCGGAGTCGCCATCGACAGAACCAAAGTTACCCTGACCATCCACCAGCATGTAACGCAGGGAGAATGGCTGCGCCATACGAACAATGGTGTCGTAAACGGCGGTATCACCATGAGGGTGGTATTTACCGATTACGTCACCAACGACACGGGCAGATTTTTTATAGGCTTTATTCCAGTCGTTGCCCAATACGTTCATGGCGTAAAGTACGCGACGGTGAACCGGCTTCAGGCCATCTCGGACGTCCGGCAGCGCACGGCCAACAATGACCGACATCGCATAATCCAGATACGAGCTCTTCAGCTCTTCCTCAATGTTGACCGGTGTAATTTCTCTCGCAAGGTCGCTCATCTAACCGCTATCCCTCTACTGTATCCCGGATTCAAAGGTCGCAAATTATAACACATCCGTGCAGATTCAGGTAAATGGATTCCCCCTGAGAGAGGCTTTATTCATCCCGCCAGGCTGATATACTCGTTTGTATTGCTAATTAAGGAGTAGAAGCCCCAATGAATGCCGAAAAAGCCCCGGTGACTCAGAACGTTGACCATGAAGAAATTGCCAAATTTGAAGCAGTCGCGTCGCGCTGGTGGGATCTTGAAGGTGAATTTAAGCCTCTGCACCGCATTAACCCGCTGCGTCTGGGTTATATCACCGAGCGCTCAGGCGGGCTGTTTGGTAAAAAAGTGCTCGACGTCGGCTGCGGCGGCGGCATTCTGGCTGAAAGCATGGCGCGCGAAGGCGCAACAGTCACCGGCCTGGATATGGGTTTTGAACCGCTACAGGTGGCAAAACTGCATGCGCTGGAAAGTGGCATTCAGGTGGAATACGTACAAGAAACTGTAGAACAACACGCCGAAAAACATGCACACCAGTATGACGTGGTGACCTGCATGGAAATGCTGGAACACGTACCGGATCCGCAGTCGGTGGTCAGAGCCTGCGCGCAGTTGGTGAAACCTGGCGGCGAGGTGTTTTTCTCCACGCTCAATCGCAACGGCAAGTCGTGGCTGATGGCAGTGGTTGGCGCGGAGTACATTCTGCGCATGGTGCCCAAAGGCACGCATGATGTGAAAAAATTTATTAAGCCTGCGGAATTGTTACAGTGGGTTGATCAGACAGTGTTAAAAGAGCGCCACATGACCGGCCTGCACTACAACCCGATCACCAACACCTTTAAGCTGGGTCCAGGCGTGGACGTGAACTATATGGTGCACACCACCGCGAAAGCCGAGTAACTTATCTGCACGCCTGATGACGTTTCGCTTATCAGGCGTACAAACTCTGTGCCAGATCATATAACGTAATCGCTCTTCGATGAAGAAATCAGCACTCGATCAAATTTTCTATTTTTTTTCTCGATTATTGACATCCTCGCCAGGCCTTATAAGACGCGCACTTAGCGATTATTACCCTTTTGCAACCTCAATTTAACGCCAAAATCAACTCTTGTACTGAAAAGAATCCCTACTAGAATACTCACCATATAGCGTCTATCTTATCAAACAACCCCTACATATAGTATTTATCCACAGACTTAGTCACAACATGGCACTGTGGATAATACGGGGGATATTTTTTTCTTTCACGGACAGGTAAAAAACCACATGAATCAGAGTCTGCTGGTGACAAAGCGTGATGGTAGTACAGAGCGCATCAATCTCGACAAAATCCACCGAGTTCTGGATTGGGCGGCAGAAGGACTGAATAACGTATCGATTTCTCAGGTCGAGCTTCGCTCCCACATTCAGTTTTATGACGGCATCAAGACTTCCGATATTCACGAAACGATTATCAAAGCCGCCGCCGATCTGATCTCCCGCGATGCACCGGATTATCAATATCTGGCCGCTCGTCTGGCGATTTTCCACCTGCGCAAGAAAGCCTACGGTGAGTTCGAACCGCCAAAACTGTATGACCATGTCGTTAAAATGGTTGAGATGGGCAAATACGACAATCATCTGCTGGAAGACTACACGGAAGAAGAGTTCAAGCAGATGGACTCGTTCATCGAACATGACCGCGATATGACCTTCTCCTATGCTGCCGTGAAGCAGTTAGAAGGCAAATATCTGGTACAAAACCGCGTCACCGGTGAAATTTACGAAAGCGCTCAGTTCCTCTATATTCTGGTAGCAGCTTGCCTGTTCTCGAACTACCCGCGTGAAACCCGTCTGGAATACGTTAAGCGTTTCTACGACGCCGTTTCGACGTTTAAAATTTCGCTGCCAACGCCAATCATGTCTGGCGTGCGTACCCCAACCCGTCAGTTCAGCTCTTGCGTGCTGATCGAGTGCGGCGACAGCCTGGACTCCATTAACGCGACCTCCAGCGCCATCGTGAAATACGTTTCCCAGCGCGCCGGTATCGGCATCAACGCTGGACGCATTCGTGCGCTGGGTAGCCCGATTCGCGGCGGTGAAGCGTTCCACACCGGCTGTATCCCGTTCTATAAGCACTTCCAGACTGCGGTGAAATCCTGCTCTCAGGGCGGCGTACGCGGCGGTGCGGCCACGCTGTTCTACCCGATGTGGCATCTGGAAGTTGAAAGCCTGCTGGTACTGAAAAACAACCGTGGCGTCGAGGGCAACCGCGTACGTCACATGGACTACGGCGTACAGATCAACAAGTTGATGTACACTCGCCTGCTGAAAGGCGGCGACATCACCCTGTTCAGCCCGTCTGACGTTCCGGGCCTGTACGACGCGTTCTTCGCCGATCAGGACGAATTCGAGCGCCTGTACACCCAATACGAAAACGATGACAGCATTCGTAAACAACGCGTAAAAGCGGTTGAGCTGTTCTCGCTGATGATGCAGGAACGCGCCTCTACCGGTCGTATCTACATTCAGAACGTTGACCACTGCAACACCCACAGCCCGTTTGATCCTGCTATCGCACCAGTGCGCCAGTCCAACCTGTGCCTGGAAATCGCGCTGCCGACCAAACCGCTGACCGACGTTAACGACGAAAACGGTGAAATTGCCCTGTGTACGCTGTCTGCCTTTAACCTCGGCGCTATCAACAGCCTCGACGAACTGGAAGAGCTGGCCGTGCTGGCGGTACGTGCACTGGATGCGCTGCTGGATTATCAGGATTATCCGATCCCGGCAGCTAAACGCGGTGCCATGGGTCGCCGTACGCTGGGTATTGGCGTGATCAACTACGCTTACTGGCTGGCGAAGAACGGTAAACGTTACTCTGACGGCAGCGCCAATAACCTGACCCACAAAACCTTTGAAGCCATTCAGTATTACCTGCTGAAAGCCTCGAATGAGCTGGCTAAAGAGCAAGGCGCGTGCCCGTGGTTTAACGAAACCACCTATGCCAAAGGTATTCTGCCGATCGATACCTACAAGAAAGATCTGGATGCCATCGTCAACGAACCGCTGCACCACGACTGGGAAGCGTTGCGTGAATCGATCAAGACTCACGGTCTGCGTAACTCCACACTCTCTGCTCTGATGCCGTCTGAGACCTCTTCGCAGATCTCCAACGCCACCAACGGCATTGAGCCACCGCGCGGTCACGTGAGTATCAAAGCCTCGAAAGATGGCATCCTGCGTCAGGTAGTACCGGATTACGAACACCTGAAAAATGCCTATGAGCTGCTGTGGGAAATGCCCAATAACGACGGCTACCTGCAACTGGTTGGCGTGATGCAGAAGTTTATCGATCAGTCGATTTCAGCCAATACCAACTACGATCCGTCCCGCTTCCCGTCAGGGAAAGTGCCGATGCAGCAATTGCTGAAAGACCTGCTCACCGCCTACAAATTTGGTGTCAAAACGCTGTATTATCAGAACACCCGCGACGGTGCTGAAGATACTCAGGATGATATGGTGCCGTCCATCCAGGACGATGGCTGCGAAAGCGGCGCATGTAAGATCTGATGAATAATGCCGGGTGGCGCTACGCTTACCCGGCCTACGATTGCACGGTTTGTAGGCCGGATAAGGTGCTTGCACCGCCATCCGGCGCTCATCCCACAAAGGATTCACATCAATGGCATACACCACTTTTTCACAGACGAAAAATGACCAGCTTCTGGAACCGATGTTCTTCGGCCAGCCGGTGAACGTCGCGCGCTATGATCAGCAAAAATATGACATCTTCGAAAAACTGATCGAAAAGCAGCTCTCTTTCTTCTGGCGTCCGGAAGAGGTCGATGTTTCTCGTGACCGCATTGACTTTCAGGCGCTGCCAGAACATGAAAAACACATTTTTATCAGCAACCTGAAGTACCAGACCTTACTGGACTCCATTCAGGGGCGCAGCCCGAACGTGGCGTTGTTGCCGCTGATCTCGATCCCTGAGCTAGAAACCTGGGTGGAAACGTGGGCCTTCTCCGAAACCATTCACTCACGCTCTTACACCCATATCATCCGTAACATTGTTAACGATCCGGCGGTGGTGTTTGACGATATCGTCACCAATGAGCAGATTCAGAAGCGTGCGGAAGGCATCTCCAGCTACTACGACGAGTTAATCGAGATGACCAGCTACTGGCATCTGCTGGGCGAAGGTACGCACACGGTCAATGGTAAGACGGTTGTCGTGAACCTGCGCGAGCTGAAGAAGAAACTGTATCTGTGCCTGATGAGCGTTAACGCACTGGAAGCGATCCGCTTCTACGTCAGCTTCGCCTGCTCTTTTGCTTTTGCCGAGCGCGAACTGATGGAAGGCAACGCGAAAATCATTCGCCTGATCGCCCGTGACGAAGCCCTGCACCTGACCGGGACCCAGCATATGCTGAACCTGTTGCGCAGCGGCGTAGACGATCCGGAAATGGCAGAGATTGCCGAAGAGTGTAAACAGGATTGCTACGACCTGTTCGTACAGGCCGCTGTGCAGGAAAAAGAGTGGGCTGATTACCTGTTCCGCGACGGTTCAATGATCGGTCTGAACAAAGATATTCTGTGCCAGTACGTCGAGTACATCACTAACATTCGTATGCAGGCCGTAGGGCTTGACCTGCCGTTCCAGACGCGTTCGAACCCCATTCCGTGGATCAACACCTGGCTGGTGTCCGATAACGTGCAGGTTGCACCGCAGGAAGTGGAAGTCAGCTCTTATCTGGTCGGGCAAATCGATGCCGAAGTCGATACCGACGATCTGAGTAATTTCCAGCTCTGATGGGCCGTATTACCCTGCGCATCTCTGGCACACAGCTGCTGTGCCAGGATGAACATCCTTCCCTGCTGGCCGCGCTTGAATCGCACAATGTTGAGGTCGAGTATCAATGTCGTGAAGGCTACTGCGGCTCCTGCCGTACCCGCCTGGTAGCGGGTCAGGTTGACTGGATTGCAGAGCCTTTGGCCTTTATTCAGCCGGGTGAGATACTGCCCTGCTGTTGCCGGGCAAAGGGTGACATTGAGATTGAGATGTAACGCCTAGTGAACTTCATGCGCGGAGACCAGCACCACGTCTCCGCGTTTTTTCATCTGCATGATGTACAGCGCCCCGGCAAGAACCACCAGCACGGCGCCGACCAGATAAATCGCCCGATACCCCACGCCTTCTACCATCATCCCCATAATAAATGCCCCAATCGCCATTCCCGCATCCATTGCGTTGAAAAAAAGCGAATTGGCGATGCCAATTTTATGCGGCTCCACCGCGCTAATAATTTGCGTCTGGAACACCGGTGTCACCGAGCCGTAGCCAATGCCAATCAGCCCTCCGGCAATAATCATCATGATGCTGCCGTGGGTATATCCAAGCACCACAAGCCCTACGGTAAAGGCGACCAGGCACGGGTAAACCACGTATTTCGGCCCTTTTTTATCACAAATATTGCCGGTAAACGTTCGGCAGATCATCAGGCAGACAGCGTAGCAAAGCAGAAAGTTACTGGCGGCGGCCATCAGATCCAGCTCGCGTGCATACAGCGCCAGGAAGGCAGATACCCCGGCGTAGGAAAAGGTCATGAAGAAGGTCACCATGGCAAAAGGCAAGGCGGCACGGTCAAACATGGCGGCAAACCCCAGCTTAGACTGCGAGCCATCGGCATGACGAATCACCGGCGGCACGGCAACAATCAATGACAGCACAATGCCCACCGCTGCTACCGCTGTACAAAGCCAGAACGCGGAAGTAAAGGCCTCCCAGCGCGCCATGTTCAGACCCACCCATGGCCCAACGACCATCGCCAGTCCCATAGCTAAAGAGAAAAAGCTGATGCCCTCCCCACGTCGGGAGGCCGGTATCAACCGCGCGGAAATCGTCCCTTTTACCGTAGTAATAACGCCAAACGTGACACCATGAAGCACCCGAATAAACAGCAGTGATTCAATTGAATGGCAGACAGGATACAGCGCAGTGACCACCAAAAAGGCCAGAGAAGAGAGCACCAGAATCGTTTTATTCGAATATTTTCCCACCCATTGTCCGGCAAACGGACGTACCACAATGGCGGCCCCCAAAAAGAAGGTGACTAATAAACCCGCCTTATCAGGGGTCGCATGGAGACGCTCCAGGATATAAATCGGCAACAGCGTCAGCAGGACATAAAAAACAAAAAAGATAATAAAGCTGATAATCGTGATGACCCAAAAATCTTTCGTCCATAATTTTTCTTTCATACTTGGCAACCTGTCCCGACGGCGCACGCAGGCAACGCTCAGAGCGACTGAACAACGGACAGGTGCGTCAAAATGTGAGTAGTACGGTAGAAAACCAGTATAATCAGGCTGGATTTATTAGAGAAATTAATCATTTTAATGATATTGATTAGAGATAACTAATGACATTAACCCAGATCCACGCCCTGCTGGCCGTGCTTGAGTACGGTGGTTTTACCGAAGCCAGCAAGCGGCTATACACCACCCAGTCCGCCGTCAGTCAGGCTATTTCGGCGCTGGAAGAAGAGTTAGGGGTTAATATTTTGATCCGCGAGCGGCGCAAAGATATTCAGCTCACCCCGGTAGGTATCCGGCTGCTCCCACATTTACGGACCATCATTGGACAAACGAATGCCGTAAAAGAGATCGCCGAACAGGAGAAACAAAACCCCGCCCGAACCTTGCACATCGGCTGTTTTCCCAGCGCCTGCGCCTGCATTTTGCCCGGTATCATCCGCTACTTTGAACAGCATCACCCCAACATCAAAATCATTCCCTATGAAGAGAACAGCAGTGCCATTATTGATTCGCTGCAAAGTGGAGGCATTGATGCGGGTTTTGTGCATTTTCCGGTCAGTGGCATGTACTGCGTGCCGGTTTATCGGGACAAATTCACCGTTGTTGTCCCCGAGGCTCACCCGCTGGCGGCCAAAGCCACAATCTCAGTAGAAGAACTGGTGGGAGAACCGCTGATTATCAGTAAAGGGCGCTATGAATTAAGCATCATGACGTTATTTAAAGAACAAGGTATTGAACCAATCATTAAGTACGAGTTCAACCACCCGGATACGGCAATCAGTTTTATTCGTCAGGGGCTGGGGATCGCATTGTTACCGGAGCTCACATTAAAGGCGGTTGGCGGGCAAATACGTTCGGTGGCGCTGGAGCCAACGTTTTATCGGCAAATATCATTACTGGCAAAAGAGCCGCCGGTAGATGGCAGCCCTTTATATTTACTGCAGGCATGTATGGAAACACTGACCGCAGACGGTCTGATCTAACCGTCGGGAATGCACCGGTGAAAAGGCCTGCAATATCATGCTATCGCAGGCCTGATACCGTTACTGCTTATGCAGGAACATCACCGCTTTGTCGGGGAAGTCGGTGAACAACCCGTCAACGCCCGCCTTGTTATACAGGATGTCATACAGCTGATTCACATCCGTCGCGTAGTCCGGCAGCTGATCGGCCCGCACAGTATAAGGATGCACCGTCATCTTGTTCTGATGCGCATCCTTCACCATCCCGGTCAACACGATGTTGCCTTTCTTCGACTTCTCATCGACCAGCATGTGATAGTCCGGGCCAATGCCATCCGCGTACTCAGCAACCTGCTTCATCGCGCCCGGTTTAAACATCCAGTCATAGTTGTAGTTAACCCAACTGCCGTCCGGTTTTTTCTCCTGGGTTTCATTCCAGTCGGTATAGGCAATCAGCTGCACCAGGTTGAGGTCCATCCCCATTTTGGGTTCCAGCTCATTCTTGATGCGCTTGAGTTCCGCCACATCAAAACTTTGCAGATAGACCTTATCCTGTTTGTCGCTGTAGCCGTACTTTTTCAGCACTTCCAGCGTCTTCGCAGCAATGTCCTTCCCTTCCTGGTGATGGAACCACGGCGCTTTAATTTCCGGATAGATACCGATGTTCTTACCGGTGGAATGATTTAATCCCTGAACAAACTCGATCTCTTCTTCGAACGTATGCACACGGAAATCAGATTTACCCATCGGGAAGCGCCCTGGGTAGGTCTGCACCTGTTTGCCATTTTCGATATCGAAACCTTCGGTAAATTTCAGCGATTTGATCTCATCCAGCGTAAAGTCGATAGCGTAGTAGCGACCATCTTTACGGGCGCGATCCGGGAAACGCTCGGCGACATCGGTGACCCGGTCAAGATAGTGGTCATGCAGAACGACCAGATGGTCGTCCTTGGTCATCACCAGATCCTGCTCGAGATAGTCCGCGCCCTGCGCATAGGCCATCGCTTTTGCCGGCAGCGTATGCTCCGGTAAATAGCCGCTGGCCCCACGGTGAGCAATCACAATCTTGTCTGCGGCGATGGCTGCGCTGCTGACCACCATACCGGTCAGCATTAACGCGACGCTAAGACTTTTCAATGTGGTTTTCATCTATTATCCCCCGTTACGCTTCAGTTCCATCTCTGCGTGATGGCGCTTTTCACCAAACATGACGACCACCAGCAGAATAACCGCCAGCACGCTGCCGCCAATCATCACCATAAAGCCACCGTCCCAGCCGAAGAAGTCAACGGTGTAACCGACAATGGCGCTCGCTGCCACAGAGCCGCCCAGGTAACCAAACAGCCCGGTAAAGCCTGCCGCCGTACCCGCCGCTTTTTTCGGTGCCAGTTCCAGCGCGTGCAGACCAATCAGCATGACCGGACCGTAGATCAGGAAGCCGATGATAATCATACATGCCATATCAACGTTCGGATTGCCCGCCGGGTTCATCCAGTAAACGATCGTTGCAATGGTCACCAGCGTCATGAAGAACACGCCGGTTGCGCCACGGTTGCCACGGAAGACTTTATCCGACATCCAGCCACACAGCAGGGTGCCCGGGATACCCGCATATTCATACAGGAAGTAGGCCCAGGAGGATTTATCCAGTGCGAAATGCTTCACTTCTTTCAGGTAGGTCGGCGACCAGTCGAGGATGCCGTAACGCAGTAAATAGACAAACACGTTGGCGATCGCGATGTACCACAGCAGTTTGTTTGGCAGCACGTACTGCATGAAGATCTGCTTCGCAGTCAGCTCTTCTTCGGCTTTTTCGCTGTAATCATCCGGATAGTCGTTCTTATACTCTTCAATCGGCGGCAAGCCACAGGACTGCGGCGTATCGCGCATCAGGGCAAAAGCAATCAGGGCGACAACAATCGCACCGAATGCCGGCATGTACAATGCCGCTTTCCAGTCGTTAAACCAGGCCATACCCAGCAGGAACAGCAGCGGAGGCAGACCACCACCGACGTTATGCGCGCAATTCCACACGGACACAATACCGCCACGCTCTTTCTGCGACCACCAGTGCACCATGGTACGACCGCACGGCGGCCACCCCATCCCCTGGAACCAGCCACACAGGAACAGCAGCACAAACATCACCGCGATACTGGACGTCGCCCACGGCACAAAGCCCATGAACAACATCACCGCCGCCGCCAGAATCAGACCGGCAGGCAGGAAAACGCGCGGATTCGAGCGGTCCGAAATGGACCCCATGATAAATTTCGAAAAACCATAGGCAATGGAAATACCGGATAACGCAAAACCCAGATCGCCACGGGAGAAACCCTGCTCAACCAGATATGGCATCGCCAGGGCAAAGTTCTTACGTACCAGATAGTACGCCGCATAACCAAAAAATATCCCCAAGAAAATCTGCCAGCGCAATCGACGATAGGTGGGATCGATTTCCGCTGCAGGTAAGCGCGCCGTATGTGACGCGGGTTTAAAAATGCTCAACATAGTATGTAGTCTCCGTGGCCGTCTTTTGTTCGAAGGAAACACTGTAAGTACGTCATCACGACGCAACCTCCCCCAGTGTGGCCGCGATGTTAAGGAAAGATTCAGCACAATAATGTGAAACACAGCACAGATTGTTACAGATTTATGACAAATGTTCATAAAGGCGCACGAAATCACGTTTCATTTTCGAATAATGAGCGATTATGCGCGAAATCAAACAATCCATGTTTTTTATGTGGCTAAATGATAAAAAAACGAACTGTGAGGAAAAACAATGAAAACTCGCGACTCGCAAACAAGTGACGTGATTATCATTGGTGGGGGAGCAACAGGTGCCGGGATCGCACGCGACTGTGCTCTGCGCGGATTGCGCGTCATCTTAGTAGAACGCCACGATATCGCTACCGGCGCGACGGGACGTAACCACGGCCTGCTGCACAGCGGTGCGCGCTATGCCGTCACTGACGCAGAATCTGCGCGTGAATGTATTAGCGAAAACCAAATTCTGAAACGTATCGCCCGCCACTGCGTAGAGCCTACGGACGGTCTGTTTATCACACTGCCGGAAGATGAACTCTCCTTCCAGGCCACCTTTATTCGTGCCTGCGAAGATGCGGGCATTCGTGCAGAAGCGATCGACCCTCAACAAGCGCGCATTATCGAGCCCGCGGTGAACCCGCAGTTGATTGGCGCAGTCAAAGTGCCAGACGGTACCGTGGATCCTTTCCGTTTAACCGCT
The DNA here is from genome assembly GCF_005281055.1 of Citrobacter sp. wls711. Taxonomy (NCBI): domain Bacteria; kingdom Pseudomonadati; phylum Pseudomonadota; class Gammaproteobacteria; order Enterobacterales; family Enterobacteriaceae; genus Citrobacter; species Citrobacter sp. wls711. The sequence continues at coordinate 147,328 of NZ_SZXC01000026.1, forward strand.
GCCAACATGCTGGATGCCAGAGAGCATGGCGCGGTCATTCTGACGGCCCATGAAGTGACCGGGCTGATTCGTGAAGGTGCAACCGTCTGCGGCGTGAACGTTCGCAATCATCTCACCGGCGAGATGCAGTCCCTGCATGCGCCGGTGGTGGTGAACGCTGCCGGGATCTGGGGCCAGCGGATCGCGGAATATGCCGATCTGAGCATCCGCATGTTCCCGGCAAAAGGCTCGTTGTTGATCATGGATCATCGCATTAACCAGCATGTCATCAACCGCTGCCGTAAACCGTCGGATGCCGACATTCTGGTGCCTGGCGACACCATCTCGCTGATCGGCACCACCTCGCAACATATTGATTACGATGATATCGACAGCAACCGCGTCACCGCTGAAGAGGTGGATGTCCTGCTGCGTGAAGGGGAGAAGCTGGCGCCGATTATGGCGAAAACGCGCATTTTACGCGCCTACTCCGGCGTGCGTCCGCTGGTGGCCAGCGACAATGATCCAAGCGGTCGTAACGTCAGCCGCGGCATTGTGTTGTTCGATCATGCTGAACGCGACGGTCTGGATGGCTTTATCACCATTACCGGCGGCAAACTGATGACCTACCGCTTGATGGCTGAATGGGCCACCGACGCTGTTTGCCGCAAGCTGGGTAACACTCGCCCTTGCACCACAGCGGACGTCGCGCTGCCAGGTTCGCAGGAATCGACCGAGCATACGCTTAAGCGCGTGATCTCGTTGCCCGCACCACTACGCGGCTCGGCAGTCTACCGTCACGGCGATCGCACCCCAGTCTGGCTGAGCGAAGGTCGTCAGCATCGCAGCCTGGTCTGCGAGTGCGAGGCGGTCACCGCAGGCGAAGTCCAATACGCCGTGGAAAATTTAACCGTCAACAGCCTGCTGGACTTGCGCCGCCGTACTCGCGTCGGGATGGGGACATGCCAGGGCGAACTGTGCGCCTGCCGCGCCGCAGGGTTACTGCAACGTTTTAATGTTACCACCGCCGCGCAGTCCATCACCCAGCTCTCCGAGTTTCTCAACGAACGCTGGAAAGGCGTGCAGCCGATTGCCTGGGGAGACGCACTGCGCGAAAGCGAGTTCACGCGCTGGGTGTATCAGGGGTTATGCGGTCTGGAAAAGGAGCACCAGGATGAAATTTGATACCGTCATTATCGGCGGCGGTCTCGCCGGACTGCTGTGCGGTCTGCAACTGCAAAAAAGCGGGTTACGCTGCGCGATTGTTACCCGTGGCCAAAGCGCCCTGCATTTTTCCTCCGGCTCGCTGGATTTACTCAGCACGCTGCCTGATGGACAGCCGGTGAGCGATATCGATGCAGGTCTGAACGCACTGCGCACTCAGGCCCCCTTGCACCCTTATAGCCTTATCGGTACGCAAAACGTCCTGTCACTGGCGCAGCAGGCGCAAACCCTGTTGAAAGAATCCGGTGCTCAGTTGCAGGGCGAGGTACATCAGATACATCAGCGCGTAACGCCGCTGGGGACCTTGCGCTCAACCTGGCTCAGTTCGCCGGAAGTACCGGTCTGGCCGCTGTCTGCTCAGCGTATCTGCGTGGTGGGCATCAGCGGGCTACTGGATTTTCAGGCACACCTCGCGGCGGCCTCGCTGAGCCAGCGTAACCTCAGCGTCGACACCGCAGAAATCGAGCTGCCGGAACTGGATGTTCTGCGCGACAACCCCACCGAGTTTCGCGCGGTTAACATCGCACGCCTGCTGGATAACGAAGATAAATGGCCACTGCTCTGTGACGCGTTGCTGCCAATAGCAAAAACCTGCGACATGATTATTATGCCAGCCTGCTTCGGTCTCACCGATTCCCGGCTCTGGCAGTGGCTCAACGAGCGTCTGCCCTGCTCGCTGATGCTGTTACCCACCTTACCGCCTTCTGTTCTCGGCATGCGCCTGCACAATCAATTACAGCGTCAGTTTGTACGCCAGGGCGGCGTGTGGATGCCCGGTGACGAGGTGAAAAAAGTCACCTGTCAGGACGGTGTGGTAAGTGAAGTGTGGACCCGCAATCATGCTGATATTCCATTGCGTCCACGTTTTGCCGTGCTCGCCAGCGGCAGTTTCTTCAGCAGCGGACTGGTGGCAACACGCGAGGCTGTCCACGAGCCGATCCTCGGCCTGGATGTCCAGCAAACAGAGACCCGTGCGCAGTGGTATCAGCGCGACGTCTTCGACCCGCAGCCGTGGCAACAATTTGGTGTGAATACTGATGACACCCTGCGCCCAACGCTTGCGGGAAAAACGGTAGAGAACCTGTTTGCCATCGGATCGGTGCTTGGCGGTTTTGACCCTATCGCCCAGGGTTGCGGAGGCGGCGTGAGCGCAGTCAGCGCCTTGCATGCCGCACATCATATTGCGAAACGAGCAGGAGGCCAGCAATGAGCGACACACGTTTTGAAAGTTGTATCAAATGCACGGTATGCACCACTGCCTGCCCGGTCAGCCGCGTCAATCCGAGCTACCCAGGCCCTAAACAGGCCGGGCCGGACGGGGAACGTCTGCGTCTAAAAGACGGTGCGTTATACGATGATGCGCTGAAATACTGTATCAACTGCAAACGCTGCGAAGTCGCCTGCCCGTCAGATGTTAAAATTGGCGATATCATCCAGCGCGCGCGCGCCAAATATGACACCACCCGCCCGTCGCTGCGCAACTTTGTCTTAAGCCATACCGATTTGATGGGCAGCGTTTCCACGCCGTTCGCGCCGATCGTCAATACCGCCACCTCGCTGAAGCCCGTGCGTCAGCTGCTCGATTACGCGTTAAAAATCGATCATCGCCGGACGCTGCCAAAATACTCCTTTGGTACCTTCCGCCGCTGGTACCGCAGCGTTGCCGCACAGCAGGCGCAGTATCAGGATCAGGTCGCCTTTTTTCACGGCTGCTTTGTGAACTATAACCATCCGCAGCTTGGCAAAGACCTGATTAAAGTGCTGAATGCGATGGGGACCGGCGTACAGTTGCTGAGTAAAGAGAAGTGCTGCGGCGTGCCGCTGATCGCCAACGGTTTTACCGATAAGGCACGTAAGCAGGCGGTCAGCAACGTGGCCTCGCTCAGAGAAGCCATTGACGGAAAAGGTATTCCGGTGCTTGCCACCTCATCAACCTGTACCTTTGCGCTTCGCGATGAATATCCCGAAGTGCTGGATGTCGACAACACGGGCCTGCGTGAACATATTGAGCTGGCCACCCGTTGGCTGTGGCGCAAACTGGACGGCGGGCAAACGCTGCCGCTAAAAACACTGCCGCTGAAGGTGGTCTACCATACCCCCTGCCATATGGAGAAAATGGGCTGGACGCTCTACACGCTGGAGCTGCTGCGTCAAATTCCTGGTCTGGAACTGACGGTGCTGGATTCCCAGTGCTGCGGCATCGCCGGGACCTACGGCTTTAAAAAGGAAAACTACCCCACGTCGCAATCCATTGGCGCCCCGCTGTTCCGCCAGATCGAAGAAAGCGGAGCCGATATCGTCGTCACCGACTGCGAAACCTGCAAATGGCAGATTGAGATGTCCACCAGCAAGCGCTGTGAGCATCCAATAACCCTGCTGGCACAGGCGTTAGGCTAACTAACCAAGCCTACATCCCAATTGTAGGCCGATAAGCGAAATGCCATCGGGCAAAACATCTGCCGGATGGCAGCGTAAAACGCCTTATCCGGCCTACAAAATCTTCGCCATCAGGCAATAACAAACTATACGGTCAGTGATTCAACCACGTCAATCCAGCCATGCTCGGTGGCAATATCCTGATCGTTAAGCCAACGGCGCAGCATATTCAGAGCCATCATGGCACACACTTCCTGACGCACCGGCAAGCTGTAGCGACTAGCGCTAAGTCGTACGCGTAATGCATGCGTGCCCTCAGACGTTGCCAGCGCAAAGTTAATATGTTCGTTTTCGAAACCCGATACCGCCAGCGCCAAATCTGCGTAATGATTGCCGCGTCGCTCGGTTATCCAGTGCGCGGTTTGCGCCAGCGTTTCCTCCTGAGAGGGCACCACTTCACTGGCCAACAGCGGGGCGTTGGCGCGAGAAAGCTGGAGAGCGACCAGGCCCGCGGTAAACTGTTCGCTGAGCGTCAGGCTGTATTGCCGTTCCTGCAACGTGCGTGCAATTTGCGCGGGCAGCCCTTCCGTGCCTTCAAAAATCATATTCTGCCCGGCAACCCGCTTCACCTCCGGCCAGAGCGCCAGCATCGCTTCACGTTGGGAATCCGGCCCGGTAAGCTTCAACTCGATAATCGGCATTGATGAGCGATACCCCATCGTGACCCCGGCAGGCAAAGGCAGCGGATCCAAACTTTGCGCCAGCTCGCTTTCAGAACGGCCAAAGGTGGTTAGTCGCAGGCATAGCGGGGGTTGGGAGAGTGAGAATCGCTCCCGCAGACGCGGTAGGATCTCATGTTCGATCATCACTTTAAACTCTGACGGAACGCCCGGCGTAAAGAACATCAAACAGCGGTTGAGCTTCACGGCGAATCCACAGGCGGTACCCACTGGGTTATTGATAAACTCGGCGCTGGCAGGTAATTCAGCTTGCTTACGGTTACTCGGTGCCATAATACGACCGCGTTCGCGGAAGTAATGCTCCATCTGAGCAAGCCATGCCTCGTGCAGCACCAGCTCTTCACCTTTTGCCGTTGCCGCAGCCAGCGCGCTCAAATCATCGCTGGTTGGCCCTAAGCCACCGTTCACAATCAATACATCGGCATGTTCGCTGCGTTCGCGCAAAATGGCGACCAGGTCGTCGAGATTGTCGCCCACCGTGTTGCGGCGTGTTAACGGTAATCCCTGATTGAAGAAAAAATCAGCCAGCCAGGCGGCATTGGTGTCGACGATCTGGCCGTGCAACACTTCATCCCCGGTGGATAGCATCTCCACGTTTAACATTGTGTTCTCCTGCTTATGCAATCAAAACACTATAACGCAATGGCGAGGGAACATGGAGGATGGAGGGAAAGAGAATGAGTAAGAGAAGGAAAAACAGGCGCAGCTGAACGCCGCGCCAGGGACATCAGAAGCTGGCGTTAACCCCAACATACGGGCCGTCAGCAATCGCATTGTCACGGTTGCCATCTTTACCCGCCAGGTTCAGGTAGCGATAACCGGCTTCGATACTCAATGGGCGAATAATGGTCAGACGCGCGCCCGCATTGGCTTCTTCGTAGCTATCAATACCGCTGGAAAGCGAATCCGGAGAGTAGTAGTACTCGCCAAACAGACGGAAGCTGTCGCCAATCGGCCACTGCAAGCCACCACCAACCGCCGCCGCATAGCCTTCATCGCCGTCGTTTGGGTTGGTATAAACGCCTTTCCCACCAACGGTGGCCAGCAGAGGACCAATCGGGATATTCAGGCCAAGACCGACGCCGGCAACATCACCATCATCGTCGTTATGCATCCAGTTGCCGCTGGCTGCCAGCCCGGAGGACTCGGTACCGAAACCGAAGCCAAGGTTGGTGTAATCTTCACCGGCCTGGCCGCTGATGCTTATCGCGTTCGCCGACGCAGAAACAAACAGCATTCCAGCAAGGCCCAATAAAATACTTTTTTTCATTTTCTATCCTTTCCAGCAAGAAACTAAACATAGCCCCAAAACCGCTGGATTGTACTGCCTGATGGCGAGGAATCAATGAGCTAAAAAGGCGATGCAATAACATATTGTAACTAAATACTAACCAACAAGGTTTTAGCACATCACGCCGGCACTGATAATAATCACTTTCACCCTCGCCCTGGCTCCCGTATTCTTTATCTCTCACCTCTCAATTTAAGGAATATCGTCGTGCGTCAAAGGACTATTGTTTGCCCATTAATTCAAAATGAAGGGTGTTATCTGTTGTGTAAAATGGCCGACGACCGCGGCGTGTTCCCCGGTCAATGGGCGCTTTCAGGTGGCGGCGTTGAGCCAGGCGAGCGTATCGAAGAGGCCCTGCGTCGCGAAGTACGCGAAGAGCTGGGCGAGCAGCTGGTGCTCACAGAGATTACCCCGTGGACCTTTAGCGATGATATCCGCACCAAAACCTATGCTGATGGTCGCCTGGAAGAGATCTACATGATTTATCTGATCTTCGATTGTGTTTCAGCCAATCGTGAGGTGAAGATTAACGAAGAGTTTCAGGACTTCGCCTGGGTTAAACCACAGGACCTCACCCATTACGACTTAAACGTCGCCACCCGAAAAACGTTAAAACTGAAAGGATTGCTGTCGTCTTCGCCGCAATAAAATGGGCTATATAAGTACCGACATTGCTTAATTTTTTAATAAAATGGAGTAATGTCGGCAGCTCGCGACAAAAAACAAAAATAGTTAACTTTCAAATAGATAAATGCAAAATTCAAAACACCCCACATTATTCCTCAACCTTAAGCTCTTAAGGATAAATTAACCTTCAATCATTAATCTTTGCAGCCTGATGAAATAATTAACGACACCTCTATTTATCCTAATAAATATGCGATGGCGTTTAATGGCTTGAAGGAATAATGATGTCTGACTTTTTGCCTTTCTCTCGCCCGGCCTTCGGTACTGAAGAGCTTGCCGCCGTCAAAACCGTTCTGGACTCAGGGTGGATAACCACCGGCCCTAAAAATCAGCAGTTGGAAGAGGCATTCTGTCGGCTGACAGGAAACCAACATGCCGTTGCCGTCTGCTCTGCTACAGCAGGTATGCACATCACGCTGATGGCGCTGGACGTAGGCGCAGGTGATGAGGTGATCACCCCGTCGATGACGTGGGTTTCCACGATCAATATGATTGTCCTGTTGGGTGCGACGCCGGTGATGATTGATGTCGACCGCGATACGCTGATGGTCACTCCCGAACAAATCGAAGCGGCCATCACCCCACGAACCAAAGCGATTATTCCGGTGCATTACGCCGGCGCTCCTGCCGATCTTGATGCGATTTACGCCATCGGCGAACGTTATGGCATCCCGGTCATCGAAGACGCCGCACATGCGGTGGGAACGTTATACAAGAGCCGTCATGTTGGCGCCCGCGGTACGGCGATTTTCTCCTTTCACGCCATCAAAAATGTTACCTGCGCGGAAGGTGGACTGATCGTGACCGACGACAGTGCGCTCGCGCAACGTCTGCGTAGTCTGAAATTCCACGGTCTGGGCGTGGATGCCTATGACCGGCAAACCTTTGGTCGGGCACCGCAGGCGGAAGTTCTGGCCCCAGGATACAAGTACAACCTGACCGATATCAATGCTGCCATCGCCCTGGTGCAACTGGATAAACTGGGTCGAATAAATGCACGTCGCGCTGAAATTGCGCACCAGTATCAGCACGCGCTGGCAGATACGCCTTTTCAGCCGTTGAGCTTGCCGCAGTGGTCGCACGTTCACGCCTGGCATCTGTTTATTATTCGTGTTGACGAGGCACGCTGCGGCCTGAGCCGGGACGCCTTAATGGAAGCACTGAAGGCTGAAGGTATCGGTACCGGTCTGCATTTTCGCGCGGCGCACACGCAAAAGTATTATCGCGAACGCTTCCCCACCCTGTCACTCCCCAACACAGAATGGAATAGCGCCCGCATCTGTTCACTGCCTTTATTTCCCGACATGACCGCCGACGATACCCAGCGCGTCATCACGGCACTGCGCCGGATAGCAGGACAATGACCATGTTTGAAGCCACACCGATTAAAAAAGTCTCGGTAGTCATTCCCGTTTTTAACGAACAGGAAAGCCTGCCGGAGTTAATCAGACGTACCTGTGCCGCCTGCGAAAAACTGGGGAAAGACTATGAAATCCTGCTGATCGATGACGGCAGCAGCGACAATTCCGCACAGTTGATGATGGATGCCTCACAGGCCCACAACAGCCATATTGTCTCTATTCTGCTGAATCGCAATTACGGGCAGCACTCGGCGATTATGGCCGGTTTCAGCCACGTCACCGGTGATTTGGTCATCACGCTGGATGCAGACTTGCAGAACCCACCAGAGGAGATCCCTCGTCTTGTCGCCACCGCAGACCAGGGCTTCGACGTGGTCGGAACGGTGCGCCAAAACAGGCAAGACAGCATCTTTCGTAAGACGGCCTCGAGGATGATCAACCATTTGATTCAACGTACCACCGGTAAAGCGATGGGGGATTATGGCTGCATGCTACGCGCCTATCGCCGTCATATCGTTGATGCCATGCTGCATTGCCAGGAGCGCAGCACCTTCATTCCCATTCTGGCCAACATCTTTGCCCGTCGCGCGACGGAAATCCCGGTGCACCATGCAGAGCGTGAATTTGGCGACTCTAAGTACAGCTTTATGCGTTTGATTAACCTGATGTATGACCTGGTGACCTGCCTGACCACCACACCGCTGCGCATGCTGAGCCTGCTGGGTAGCGTGATTGCCGCCACGGGTTTCACCCTGTCCGTTCTGCTGGTCGTTCTTCGCCTGACGCTGGGTCCGCAGTGGGCAGCTGAGGGGGTCTTTATGCTGTTTGCCGTGCTGTTTACGTTTATCGGCGCACAGTTCATTGGTATGGGTTTACTCGGCGAATATATCGGTCGCATCTATAACGATGTCCGCGCCCGCCCCCGCTACTTTGTTCAACACGTTATTCGTCCACACACCACGCAGTCAACCGAGGAAAACCACGCATGAAAGCCGTCGTATTTGCTTATCACGATATGGGATGTCAGGGAATTCAAGCTTTGCTGGATGCGGGTTATGACATCGCTGCTATTTTCACACACACCGATAATCCCGGTGAAAATGCGTTTTTTGGCTCCGTTTCCCGGCTTGCGGCCAGCGCAGGGATCCCGGTCTATGCCCCGGACAACGTCAATCATCCGTTGTGGGTTGAGCGCATCAGCCAGCTCGCCCCTGAGGTCATTTTTTCGTTCTACTATCGCCATTTACTCAGCGATGAGATTCTTCGCCTCGCACCTGTGGGCGCATTCAACCTGCACGGCTCGCTGCTGCCGAAATATCGCGGTCGCGCCCCGCTGAACTGGGTGCTGGTCAATGGCGAAAAGGAAACGGGCGTCACGCTGCATCGTATGGTCAAACGCGCAGATGCCGGGGAGATTGTCGCCCAACAGCGTGTGGCTATTTCACCCGATGACGTGGCATTAACGTTGCATCATAAACTGTGCCAGACGGCCCGCCAAATGCTGGAACAAACGCTGCCTGCTATCAAAACGGCTGACTTTCAGCAGCGCCACCAGCAGGAAGCCGATGCAACCTATTTTGGTCGCCGCACGCCGGACGACAGCGTCCTTGACTGGAACAAACCGGCCGGGCAGTTACATAACAGGGTACGTGCGGTCTCCGCTCCCTGGCCAGGCGCGTTTAGCTATGCAGGAACACAAAAATTTACCGTCTGGTCATCACGCCCGTGCGCAAACAACACCGGCTTACAGCCGGGTACCGTGCTCTCTGCGTCCCCGCTACAAATAGCCTGCGCCGAAGGCGCGCTTGAAATTATTACCGGACAAGCGGGCGATGGCATTGCCATGCAAGGTTCACAGCTGGCGCAGGTTCTGGGTCTGGTGGTGGGGTCTCGCCTGAACGGCCAGCCAGTTTCTGCCAGCAAACGTCGTACCCGTGTTCTGATCCTCGGTGTTAACGGTTTTATCGGTAACCACCTGACCGAACGCCTGCTGCAAGAAGAAAACTACGAGGTTTATGGGCTGGATATTGGCAGCGATGCGATTGGACGTTTTTTGTCACACCCCCGCTTCCATTTTGTCGAAGGCGATATCAGTATTCATTCTGAATGGATTGAATACCATGTGAAAAAATGCGACGTCGTGCTGCCGCTGGTGGCGATTGCCACGCCGATTGAATACACCCGCAACCCGCTGCGCGTCTTTGAACTCGATTTTGAAGAAAACCTGAAAATCATTCGCTACTGCGTGAAATACCAGAAACGCATTATTTTCCCGTCAACGTCCGAAGTGTACGGCATGTGTAGCGATAAGGTCTTTGATGAAGACAGCTCAAACCTTACCGTCGGCCCGGTCAATAAGCCGCGTTGGATCTATTCCGTTTCTAAGCAGCTTCTGGATCGCGTTATTTGGGCGTACGGCGAAAAAGAAGGATTGCGCTTCACGCTGTTCCGTCCATTTAACTGGATGGGACCACGTCTCGACAGCCTGAACGCTGCCCGTATCGGTAGCTCACGCGCCATTACTCAGTTGATCCTCAATCTGGTGGAAGGTTCGCCGATTAAGCTGATTGAAGGCGGTAAGCAGAAGCGTTGCTTTACTGATATTCGCGACGGTATCGAGGCGCTGTTCCGCATCATAGAAAACGCCGGTGGACGCTGTGATGGAGAGATTATCAACATCGGTAACCCGGATAACGAAGCCAGCATTCAGGAACTGGCAGAAATGCTGCTGAGCTGCTTTGAAAAACATCCACTGCGTCAGCACTTTCCGCCGTTCGCCGGCTTCCGTGACGTTGAAAGCAGCAGCTACTATGGCAAAGGTTATCAGGACGTTGAACACCGTAAACCGAGTATTGTTAATGCCCGACGCTGCCTGAACTGGGAACCGACCATCGACATGCGGGAAACGGTAGAAGAGACGCTCGATTTCTTCTTACGCAGCGTGGATATCACGGAACACACATCATGACCAAAGTGGGCTTGCGCATTGATGTCGATACCTTCAGGGGGACGCGCGAAGGCGTGCCCCGCCTGCTGGAGACATTAAACCGACATAACGTTCGGGCAAGTTTTTTCTTTAGCGTTGGACCTGACAACATGGGACGCCATCTCTGGCGTCTGGTGAAACCGCAATTTTTGTGGAAGATGCTGCGCTCAAACGCAGTCTCTCTCTACGGGTGGGATATTTTACTGGCCGGGACCGCGTGGCCAGGAAAAGAAATAGGCCACGCGAATGCCTCCATTATTGCGCAAGCCGCCCGGGTTCACGAAACCGGCCTGCATGCCTGGGATCACCATGCCTGGCAGGCGCGAAGTGGCACCTGGAATGACAAACAACTGATTGATGATATTTCTCAAGGTATTACCGTGCTTGAGGCCATCACCGGACAGTCTGTCACCTGCTCAGCCGCGGCCGGATGGCGTGCTGACGAACGCGTCGTCCACGCCAAAGAAGCCTTTAACCTACGCTACAACAGCGATTGTCGGGGCTCTTCACTATTTCGCCCGCTGCTTGCGACGGGGAAAGCCGGCACGCCGCAGATTCCCGTCACCTTACCGACATGGGATGAAGTGATTGGCCGGGAAGTGCAGGCTGTCGACTTCAATGCCTGGATCCTCTCCCACATGCTGATGAACACAGCAACGCCGGTGTACACCATTCATGCGGAAGTTGAAGGGATCGCCTGCCATCACGATTTTGATGACTTGCTGACTCGAGCCGCTGATGCGGGCATTACGTTTTGCCCGCTTGGTGAGCTCCTGCCAGACCATATCACTACGCTGCCAACAGGCCAGGTCGTTCGCGGCAAAATACCCGGCAGAGAGGGATGGCTCGGCTGTCAGTACCCGGTGAGTGTGTCACGATGAAATCTCTACGTTATACCGTGGCGTTTATCGCCTTTATTGCGCTGTATTATATTGTTCCCATCAATAGCCGCCTGCTGTGGCAGCCTGACGAAACGCGCTACGCGGAAATTAGCCGGGAAATGCTCAACTCGGGCGACTGGGTAGTCCCACACTTTCTCGGGTTACGCTATTTTGAAAAACCGATTGCCGGATACTGGTTAAACAGCATCGGGCAATGGTTATTTGGTGCAAACAATTTTGGCGTCAGGGCGGGCGCTATTTTTGCCACCCTACTCACCGCGTTACTGGTGGCCTGGCTTGCCATGCGACTCTGGCAGGATAAACGCACCGCCGTACTCTCCTCAGTAATTTTCTTAACGTTTTTTTCCGTTTACAGCATCGGCACCTACGCGGTACTCGACCCGATCATCGCCCTGTGGCTGATGGCGGGCATGTGCTGTTTTTGGCAAGGCATGCAGGCCACCACTAAAACCGGCAAAATCATCGCCTTTTTGCTGTTGGGGCTGGCCTGCGGCATGGGGGTGATGACCAAAGGTTTTCTCGCACTGGCGGTCCCGGTTCTCAGCGTGCTGCCGTGGGTATTAGTACAAAAACGATGGAAAGATCTCTTTCTCTACGGTCTGCTGGCGGTGGTCGGTTGCATTGCCATTGTGTTGCCGTGGGGAATCACCATTGCACAACGCGAACCTGACTTCTGGCATTACTTTTTCTGGGTCGAACATATTCAGCGTTTCGCACTGGCGGATGCCCAGCATAAAGCTCCGTTCTGGTACTACCTGCCCGTCCTTATCGCAGGCTGTTTGCCCTGGCTTGGTCTTCTGCCTGGCGCACTGCAAACGGGGTGGCGTGAGCGGGATACTCCGCGTAGCGCACTCTATCTGCTCGGCTGGATTGTCATGCCGATTGTGTTTTTCAGCATCGCTAAAGGAAAACTCCCCACCTATATTCTTTCCTGCTTCGCGCCGCTGGCTCTCCTCATCGCGCGTTTCGGTGTGCAGGCGGCCAAGGAAGGATCCGTTGCCCTGCGCGTCAATGGCGGGATCAACATCCTGTTTGGGGTGATCGGCATTGTCGCCACCTTTGTGGTGTCTACACTGGGGCCGCTGCCGTCTCCTGTGTGGACGCATATCGAAACTTATAAGGTTTTTTATTCGTGGGGCATCTTTCTCATCTGGACTTTTTTTGGCTGGTATACGCTGACCAATAGCCAAAAAACCTGGAAATATGCCGCATTCTGCCCATTGGGGCTGGTGCTGTTGTTTGGATACGCGATACCCGACAGGGTCATGGAAGCGAAACAACCGCAGTTTTTTGTTGAGATGACCAAAGAGGTGTTACAACCGAGTCGCTACGTGCTTGCGGACAACGTTGGCGTCGCCGCAGGTCTGGCCTGGAGCCTGAAACGCGATGACATCATCCTGTACGGGCAAATGGGCGAGCTAAAATATGGCCTGAATTATCCCGATGCCCGGGGTCGCTTTGTCAGTCAGACTGGCTTTCCCGACTGGTTAGCCCAACATCGCCAGGAAGGTATTATTACGCTGGTGCTGTCGATTTCGAAGGATCAGGATATAACTCAACTTGCCATTCCCCCCGCGGATTACGTTGATAATCAGGGGCGTCTGGTCTTGATTCAGTACCGGCCCCAATGATCTGGCTGGCGTTAGTCCTCGCCAGTCTGCTCAGCGTAGGCGGGCAACTGTGCCAGAAGCAGGCCACCCGCCCGCTAGCCATCCGCGCGCGCAAACGCCACATTGCGTGGTGGATGAGTCTGGCTCTGGCAAGCCTCGGTCTGGCGATGCTGTTATGGCTGGCAGTGTTGCAGAATATTCCGGTTGGCCTGGCCTATCCGATGCTGAGCCTTAACTTTGTCTGGGTCACGCTGGCAGCCTGGAAAATCTGGCGAGAGCCCGTCACAAAGCGCCATTGGCTGGGCGTGGGGCTGATTATCACCGGTATTTTTATTCTCGGGAGCGCGGTGTAATGGGGATATTCTGGGGGCTGTGCAGCGTCATGATTACTTCGCTGGCTCAGTTGAGTCTCGGCTACGCGATGGACAATCTGCCGCCGATACTGCATCCGTTGCGATTTATGGAAGCGATATTTTCCGCAAGCGTCGGGACGTTAACGCTGTACGCGGGACTGGCGGGGTATTTACTGTCGGTTATCTGCTGGCACCAGGCCCTGCACAGACTGGCACTGAGCAAGGCCTACGCCCTGCTCAGCCTCAGCTACGTACTGGTGTGGCTCGCCTCAATGTTCTTACCTGGCTGGCAGGGTTCATTTTCATGGCGCGCGCTCATCGGCGTGCTGTGCATTATGGCAGGGCTTATGACGATTTTTCTCGGACCCAGTCCAGCAATGCGCGGCGAGAAACCTTAATACCGCCACTTTTCAGCTCTGGTGGTAATTCCAGCCAGCGTACCGGTTGTTGAAAACGGGCCAGTTTATCTTTCACCCATTCAGCAAGATTGGCGTCATCCGCACGGGTATCGTATTCAACGACCGCCACCGGACGATGGCCAAACTCATGGTCTTCCAGCGGAACAACAAAGGCTTGCAGCACGTGCGGATGGGCGGCGATCACGCGTTCCACCTCTTCCGGCTGAATACCTTCCCCGCCGCTAAAGAACAGGTTGTCCATGCGACCGACAATCGTGAGCTTACCGTCGTTTAACACCCCGCGATCGCGGGTAGCAAACCAGCCTTCGCCATTAACCAGCGGAATAAGCTGCCCGTTGCGCCAGTAACCTGACGCCATGCTGGCAGCGCGCAGCCAGACTTCATCATCCACGATCCTGACCTCTCTGCCCGGCAAGGCAGAGCCGACATCGCCCAGGCCATCAGCTTCTTTCGCGCAAACCGTGGAAGCAAACTCCGTCAGCCCGTAACCGCACCAGCAGCGAATCCCCTGCTCACGCGCCTGCTCGGTCAGCTCAACCGGAATGGCCGCGCCCCCCAGCAGTACTGCTTTCAACGTGATCGGTGCGTTGTTTACCAGCAATCGCCAAAGCTGCGTCGGTACCAGCGAGGCATGAGTGCAGCCCGCCAGCATCTGTTCCAGCGGTTGCTTGTCACGCACGGTCATGCGCGCACCGGCCAATAACCAGCGCCACAAAATACCCTGACCGGAAACATGAAACAGCGGTAGCGAGAGCAGCCAGTCATCCTCTGTGCCAAACGGCATTAATGACAGCACCCCCTGCGCACTCGCCAAATGTGCCTGACAGGTATGCACCGCTGCCTTAGGCAACCCGGTTGAACCGGATGTGAGTGTCATTGAACTCAATCGCAGAGGCATCCAGTCGGCTGCATGCTCGCCAGACAGTTGCTGGATCTGCAGCGTCATCAGCCCCGAAAAGGGGTCATTGCTTTGCAGATCCAGCGCAAAACGCAGCGTTAAATCAGGGATCAACGCATCCAGCAGAGACTTCGGCAGCTGCGGGTTCACCGGTAACACCCGCGCCCCGCACTGCAACAATGCCAGCCAGGCAAGCGCAGACGAAGGGTGATTCCAGGCGCGCAGCAGCACGCCGTCGCCCTCTTTCACCCCCTGAGCGGCAAACCCCGTGGCCAGCGCGTCGACGCGCGTACAGAGCTCGCGCCAGTTCAGCACCTCATCATTGAGGCGTAACGCTGGCGCCTCTGCCCGAACCTGCCGCCAGTGACGCCACGGCCAGTCGGTAAACGCCGTCACCAGACCCGATATGCTTGTGACATCGGGCATGTCCTGCACGGTCATAGCAGTCGTTCCAGCGCATCCACGTTAATACATGGCAGCACACTGCCAGGCCAGCTGCGAACCTGCTGGCACTGCATCAGGCTCAGCGTGTCCAGACCCGGTATGGTCTGCGGCGTCAGCCAGGCGGCAATCCGCGCCAGTTGGGTTAACCCCAGGCTCGACTCAATAGACGAACTGATTACCGCAGTGAGTCCGAGCGCATGCGCGGCTGCAACCTGCTCGCGAACCTTATCCAGACTACCGGTGAGCGTAGGCTTGATGATCACCGCACTCACGCCTTCTTCCGCCATAAAGGTAAAGTCGGCTTCACGCAGGCTTTCATCCCAGGCAATGGCAATCCCGGTTTCCCGCGCAAAGGCGCGAGAATCATCACGGGTTTTGCACGGCTCTTCGAGGAAGGCAATGCGCCCGCGATAATCCGGATTGACGTACTTCGCAAACTGCTGCGCCTTCAGTGGCGTCCAGGCACGGTTAGCATCAAGACGTAAATGCAGATCGGGGATCGCCTCCAGCAGCAGGTTGGCCACCATGCCGTCACGTACAGCTTCATACAGGCCAACTTTGATCTTCGCGACTTTTTCACCCGGCATGTCCGCCAGTTGCAGCACCAGATCGTCAGGGTCGCCGGTACACAATGGCGCGGCGCGATAATTCGCCGCCTCCGGCAATGTCCCGTCAAGCTCGGCGAGTGCGCAGCTAGCACCAAAGGCCACCGAAGGCAGCTGTGGTAAAGAGGTTTCCCCCTGCAGCCAGCCGTTTACCCAGGCCAACAGAGCCGTTTGCGCCTCTTCCCAGGTTTCCTGGCTGAAGCCCGGCAAGGGGGAGATCTCTCCCCACCCTTCACGCTCGCCGTCACGAAGACACACGTACAGCCCATCACGCGTTTTTAACCGCCTGTCACGCAAAATCACCCCCGCGTCCATGGGGATCTGCCAGCGGTATACCTGCGCGCTACGCATTACGGATTCCGTTTGAATTTGCTGAAGTCAGGCTGACGTTTCTGGTTGAACGCATTACGGCCTTCCTGACCTTCTTCCGTCATGTAGAACAGCATGGTGGCGTTACCGGCCAGCTCCTGCAGCCCCGCCTGACCATCGCAGTCGGCGTTCAGCGCTGCTTTCAGGCAGCGCAGCGCCATTGGGCTGTTTTGCAGCATTTCACGACACCAGCGCACGGTCTCTTTTTCCAGATCCGCCAGCGGAACCACGGTGTTGACCAGGCCCATATCCAGTGCCTGTTTCGCATCGTATTGACGACACAGGAACCAGATTTCACGCGCTTTCTTCTGACCGACGATACGGGCCATATAAGACGCACCCCAACCGCCGTCAAAGGAACCCACTTTCGGGCCTGTCTGACCAAAGATGGCGTTTTCAGCCGCGATGGTCAGGTCACACATCATGTGCAGCACATGGCCACCACCGATGGAATAACCCGCAACCATCGCCACAACCGGCTTCGGACAGGTACGGATCTGGCGCTGGAAGTCCAGCACGTTCAGGTGATGTACGCCGGAGTCATCCTGGTATCCGCCGTAGTCGCCGCGTACTTTCTGATCGCCGCCCGCGCAGAACGCTTTGTCGCCTGCGCCGGTCAGGATAATCACGCCGATATTGTCGTCATAGCGCGCATCAGACATCGCCTGAATCATCTCTTTGACGGTAACAGGACGGAAAGCATTGCGTACCTGCGGACGATTGATGGTGATTTTTGCGATACCGTCGGTGGATTTTTCATAGCGAATGTCGGTATAGCCTTCAGAGCAATCGAGCCATTCTACCGGTGCGTAAAGCATTGTTTCATCAGGATAGATCATAAAATGTCCTTTAGTCAGCGACGCAGAATCTGAGCCAGACAGTCTACTACGCCCGCGGGATTGTCCCGATGCGCGTTGTGTCCGGCGTGAGGAATCACATGGTTCGGTACTGACATTTCCGTCGCCAGAGCGCGGAATTTATCGTCACGTTCACCACATAAATAATAAAACGGAAATGTGCGCGTGGTGAGCGGCGCACGTAAATCGGGTTGACCCGCCAGCGAGGTGGCCTCCAGCATAGCGGCAAGCGTAATGCCATTGTTCTGGCTACGCAGCTCAACCAGCACCTGCCGTTGCGCAGGGCTTAGCGAGGCAAAAACCGGTTGTTGGTACCAGTCGTTAAAAACATCACGTAGCGGCTCGTGGCGAAAACGTGCGGCCCAGCGACCGTCGGACAGGCGACGCTGCGCGCGCTCGTCTTCACTTTGCAGCCCCGGATGCCCGCCTTCGACCACCAGGCCGCAAAGCCCTGACATCCCCTGGCAAGCCGCCATCATCGCCACTCGGCCGCCAAGAGAATATCCCACTAGCCAGTAGTTAAGTATGTTGTAACTAAATAAAGTATTACGCAGCAGTTCGCTGACGTCATCAAATCCGCTGACGTGAATATCTGCAGAACCGCCGTGTCCGGGCAAATCAATATACAGCCGTGAACAGTCCGCAAACTGCTCCCCGACCGGCTGCCATTCCCGGCAATCGCCGGAGAAGCCGTGCAGGAAAACCAGCCAGGGGGCATCCGCCTGGTCCTTGTTCGCCTGCGCGTGCAGGATCATAGATGACTCACCTGCGCCAGCAGCTGCTGCAGGGTTTGCGCCCCGTCAGTCTCATTGACCACCAGCTCAATCACCGTGGCGGCCGGAGTACGCCAGGCTCCTGCCAGCGCGCTCTCCAGCTGTTCCCAGTTTTCCGGGCGGTGATATTTGAGGTTAAACATCGCCGCCGCATGATCAAAATGGACGTTCTGCGGCATCAGATAGAACCGTTCACGCTCACTTTGCGGCGTCGGCAGCAGGGAGAAAATCTGCCCGCCGTTATTGTTCACCACAATCAGGACAAACGGTGCGGAGACCTGGCGCAATAAGGCCAGCGCATTCAAATCATACAGCGCCGATAAGTCGCCAACGATGGCCAGCGTCGATTTCGCGCTGGCTCGCTGTACGCCTGCCGCGGTTGACAGTAGACCGTCGATACCGCTGGCCCCGCGATTGCTGTACACCGGATACCCTGCCGGAAGCTGAGACAGTGCGTCAATCAGACGTACCACCAGACTATTGCCGACAAACAGCTGGCCCTGTTCAGGCAGATACTCGCGAATGCGGTGCGCCAGCTGCGCTTCACCAAACGCCTCGCGACGCGCTGCCACCGTCTGCCACGCCTGTTCCGCGAGGCGTGGAACATCGACGCACCAGGGCTGGCGTTTCTCTGCCGGATGCAGATCCAGCCAGTCGCTAACCTTCGCGACTAACCTGCGCCCACGATGATGAGCGGGATCCAGCCGTCCTTCGATATTGTCGACAATCCAGTATTCTTGCGGGTTACAGGTAGCCTGCCATTGCAACAGACGTTTTCCGGTCAGGCTGCTGCCCAACTGCACCACAATCTGTGCCTGCTGTAATTCGGTCACCGCTTTCGCATTGCCCAACCACAGGTCGGCACACGGCAGCGGCTGTCCGGTTTGCGACAGCACATCGCCAATCAGCGGCCAGCCTAACGTCTGCGCCCACAGCGCGACTTTCTTACCCTCTTCCGCCGTCATACGCCCGGCAATCACCACGCCGCGCTTTTGCCGCCAGAAGAACCAGTCGCGCTGTTTGTCACTTTCCAGCCGACGCGCTTCGCGCAGCCAGGGTTTATCATCCTGCCACCAGTCACCCAGCCGCTGCTGCCACTCAATGCCTGTGTCGTCCATCTCGCCATACAGCGGCTCCGCAAACGGGCAGTTAATGTGTACCGCACCGCTGTGCAGTGAAGCCATGGCATTATCGAGGGTGGAAACCAGCCAACTGGCGGGAATGTCCTGCGTCGGGCGCGGTAAAGAGAGCGTTTGCGATGGATGAGAAGCAAACATTTCCGGCTGACGAATCGCCTGATTCGCCCCGCAGTCGATAAGCTCAGGCGGTCTGTCCGCCGTGAGTAAAATCAGTTTTTCACCGGTAAGACCGGCTTCGATAAGCGCCGGATACAAATTCGCTACCGCCGTACCGGAGGTCACAATCACCGCCACTGGCTGCCGGCTGACCTTGGCCAGACCTAAGGCCAGATGCCCCAACCCGCGCTCGTCAAAGTGGGTATGGTGGATAAAGGCAGAATTCTCCGCTGCGGCCAGCGTCAATGGCGTCGAACGAGAGCCAGGCGCAATGCAAACATGCCTGACGCCGTGGCGAGTGAGTGCTTCCAGTATGACCGCCGCCCAGCGTCGGTTAAATGCGCTTACTGACATAAGATTGTCCGGTATCAATATTGCGACACAGTATAAAGAATCGAATAAATGGATTTTTGATATGAGTCGATAATGTGTGACTCATTAGGCTTCCATCTGTAATAAAGTACGTAAACCCGCCGCTTTATTGTCTATTTCCTGCCATTCTTGTTCGGGATCGGAGCCGCGTACAATCCCGGCCCCAGCGTACAGACGCACCACATTGCCGCTAATTTTCGCCGAACGTAGCGACACGCAAAACTCACTTTGCCGCAGGGAGAGATATCCGGCAGAGCCGGCATACCATTCCCGTGCAAAAGGTTCATTATGCTGGATGAATGCGCGCGCCCGTTCACGCGGAATGCCCGCCACTGCCGCGGTCGGCTGGAGCTGCATCAGGCAAAGCGTATCGTCCGGTTGATTCAGCGCAGTCCAGATACAGCGGCGCAGATGCTGCACTTTGCGCAGTCTGAGCACCTGCGGTGGCAGCACGTCGAGGGTTTGCGTACAGTTTTGCAGTCGCTGACAAATATCTTCTACCACCAGCATATTCTCACGCTGGTTTTTATCGTCCTTCATCAGCCACTCGCCGAGCTGCCAGGCCCGGTGGTCGTCAGGATGATTAGCGACGGTTCCAGCCAGCGCTTCGGTACGCAGCGCCGTGTCACGCCGCCGATACAAACGTTCAGGAGACGATCCCAAAAAAGCGCACTCGGCGGAAAACGCCATAAAGAAATGGTAGCAGTTAAGGTTTAAGCGACGACTGGAGGCCATCACCGACGCGGCGTTCACCGGCTGTGAGAACTGTAAATCGGTTGCCCGCGCCAGCACCACTTTGTCGAGCGCTTCCCCGGCAATGGTTTGGGTCGCCAGTTCAATCAGGCGCGTCCAGCCCGCTTTATCCGGCCAGTGCTGCTCAGCGGTTAAATTCAGGCGCAGTGCGGGAAGCGGCTTCACGTTGGCAAGCGTTGAAAGGAATGCGCGCGCGTGCACGGCATCGTCTTGCAGCGACACGTCGCTATACAGGTGTAACCGTAAGGTTGCCACGCCTGCGCAACGCCGCCATTCCAGGCGAGGTAGCAGTAAACTGCCGCGCTGGGGTTCAAACGCATTCAGGCCCCAGATGCGCAGTTCAGGATGGTCTCCATGCTGGTGTAAAAACTGCTGAGCGACGGCCAGAGAGGAAAACGTTGCCACGGCACCCAGCACGGCGGCTTCTTCATCACCGTTACGCTGTTGCCAGTAAAACTGCGGCCAGACGGGTTGACTGGCCAGCCAGCCCAAAGCGTCGAAAGCATCATTCAGAGGGAAAGGGATGTCGTAAATACGAATGCCAGGTGCTGCCGGTATCTCTTGCGTCAAAAGGCGCATCAGATTTTCCAGCGCAGTAGTAATTGAATGCACGCAGACCTCTCCCTGTTAAAAACCTCTCATTATACGGGGTACTGACGAGAAAAAGCAGTACCCCCGTTTAGGGAGTACTGACAAATGCGATGAAGGTGTCGAATTTATCGCCGTGCTAACAATAAACCCATCACTAAACCGACCGTTGCACCCACGCCGATCCCGCGCCACGGTTTATCATGCACATAGTCATCTGCCCGGCAAACGGCCTTTTTCGCGCGATAATAATAGCTGTCCGAAGCGTGGCTGACGCGATTTCTCACCTCTTCTAACGCCTGTTCGGCTTTCGCTTTTAACTCCAGGTACTTCTGGTCGGCAGGATCACCCGACGAGCGCAGCACTTCTTCCAGCGTTTCGCTGAGTAATTCCAGGTCATCATCAATACGTGATTCATAAGAATGAAAAGACATTATTTTCTCCCTTTCTATTTACGTACCCGCTAACTATAGACGACCTGAGCTGTTTACGCTTGATGTCCCTCACGCGCCATGCCGATGTGCGGAATGCCATCTTCATCATAGATATCCGTCACTGGAACGAAACCAAAGCGCGCGTAGAAAGGTTGCAGATGCGCTTGCGCGCCCAGATACAACGCCTTGTGCGGCCAGTGCTGAGCACAGGATGCCAGCGTCTGCGTCATCAACTGCTGCCCCAGTTTTTCCCCGCGTAACGCAGCGCTGACAATCACCCGACCGATAACCACCGGTTCGAGATCGTCGTCGCTTTTCAGAATCCTCGCATACGCCACCAGCCGATCATTATGCCATCCCAGAAGGTGTCGGTTTTCACCCGTCAGGTCATCGCCGTCCACATCCTGATACGGACACTGTTGCTCAACAACAAACACCGCACAGCGCAACTGAAGAATGGCATACAGTTGCTGGACGGTCAGTTCTGTATGGTGGAGATCTTGCCAGTGAATCATTGTCTGCCCCTTGGTTGTGATAACCTGAACACCCTGCCTTATTGATGGCGAAAAGTGTAATAATAAGATGGAATTAATTTTTTTAGGCACGTCTGCGGGAGTCCCCACGCGCTCCCGCAATGTAACGGCAATATTACTCAATCTGCAACACCCTACGCAGGCGGGATTGTGGCTTTTCGATTGCGGCGAAGGAACGCAGCACCAGATGCTGACCACGCCATTCAATCCGGGAAAACTCGATCGTATTTTTATCAGCCATTTGCACGGCGATCACCTTTTTGGCCTGCCGGGACTGCTGTGCAGCCGCTCGATGGCCGGAAACGTCCAGCCGTTGACGCTGTACGGGCCAAAAGGGTTACGTGAATTTACCGAGACTGCATTACGCCTGAGCGGCTCCTGGACCGATTATCCGCTGGAGATTGTGGAAATTACCGCCGGAGAAATTCTCGACGACGGTTTGCGTAAAGTGACGGCTTTCGCGCTGGCGCATCCGCTCGAATGCTACGGTTTTCGCGTTGAGGAACATGACAAACCCGGTGCGCTTGACGCCAGCGCGCTGAAGGCAGCCGGCGTTAAGCCAGGACCGTGGTTCCAGGATCTCAAAGCCGGTAAAACCGTCGTGCTGGAAGATGGTCGTTCCCTTAACGGTGCTGATTTTCTCGCCCCGGCGATTCCGGGCAAATCCGTGGCGATATTTGGCGATACCGCGCCGTGCGCCTCCGCCCTCGAACTGGCAAAAGGGGTGGATGTGATGGTACATGAGACCACGCTGGACGCCTCGATGGAAGAAAAGGCCAACAGTCGGGGACACAGCTCCACCCGCCAGGCTGCGATGCTGGCACGGGAGGCAGGTGTGGGCCGATTGATTATGACTCACGTCAGCTCGCGTTATGATGAAAAAGGCTGCCAACGTTTGCTCGAAGAGTGCCGGGCGCTGTTTGCGGACAGCGAACTGGCGCACGATTTCGCCGTTTTCACAGTTTAACGCTCTATTTTTCCGCCTCAGTGCCGATAACAGTGAAAAGGCTGGCGTTCACACTGAGGACAGGATGAATAATATTCAGAAAGACATTGATGACAGGACAAACCTAACCCTGTCTAACCGCTTTGAACTGCTGCTGTTTCGCCTCGGCACATCGCTGGATGAGCAGAAATCAGAGCTGTTTGGCATCAACGTATTTAAGCTGCGCGAAATTGTCCCCATGCCCGCATTTACGCGTCCGGCGGGCATGAAAGCCCCGTTGCTGGGCATGGTGAACATTCGCGATCAGGTGATCCCGGTGATCGACCTGCCCGCCGTTGCCGGATGCAAGCCTGAGACCGGACTGAACATCCTGCTGATCACCGAATACGCCCGTAGCGTGCAGGCGTTTGCGGTAGAGTCAGTGGAAAATATTATGCGCCTGGACTGGCAGCAGGTGCATACCGCCGAGAAAGCCGTCAACGGTCGCTATATCACCAGCATCGCCTGTCTGGATGACAACAAAGAAACCAACAACCTGGCGCTGGTACTCGACGTCGAACAGATCCTGTATGACATTGTGCCGTCAAACCACGATCTGCGCGCCACCCACCTGGAGACCAGTAAATTCAATATCACCCCAGGTGCTGTGGCGATTGTGGCAGAAGATTCTAAGGTCGCCCGTGCGATGCTGGAAAAAGGGCTTAACGCCATGAACATTCCGCACCAGATGCATGTCACCGGCAAAGACGCGTGGGAAAAAATTCAGCAGCTGTCCCTGGAAGCGCAGGCGGAAGGCAAGCCCATCAGTGAGAAAATTGCGCTGGTGCTTACCGATCTGGAAATGCCGGAGATGGACGGTTTTACGCTGACCCGCAAGATTAAGACCGATGAGCGTCTGAAGAAGATCCCGGTCGTCATCCACTCGTCCCTTTCCGGCAGCGCCAATGAAGATCACGTGCGCAGAGTGAAAGCCGATGGCTACGTGGCGAAATTCGAGATCAACGAGCTGTCTTCCGTAATCCAGGAAGTGATGGAACGCGCGGCGAAAGACATTAATGGGCCACTGGTGAGCCGCCAGATTTCAGCCTGACTGAACTCAGCACATAAAAAAACCCGCCGCGGCGGGTTTTTTCGTTTTAGCGTATCGCTTACATCAGCGGTGTCGCTAACTGCACGATGCTGATCAGCGGTTGCGGGTAGATACCCAGCACCAGCACCAACAGCGCAGAGATCAGCACCACGATACCGCCCGCGCTGTACTGCCAGTTAGACGGTGCATCACGGTTCATCTGCTGCGGTGCGCTCAGGTACAGGCTCACGGCAACGCGCAGGTAGTAGTACAAACCAATCGCGGAACCGACAACCACGGCGGCAACCAGCCACCACAGGTTAGCCTGCACACCGACGGCCAGTACGTAGAACTTACCGATAAAGCCCAGCGTCATCGGGATACCCGCCAGAGACAGCATCATCACCGTCATCACAGCCGCGAGGATCGGACGATGCCAGAACAGACCGCGGTAGGAGAACAGTGAATCCGCATCCGGACCACGATACGGGCTGGACATCAGGCTGACCACACCGAACGCGCCGAGGCTGCTGAACAGATAACCGGCCAGGTACACGCCTACTGCTTCCATCGACATCTCGCCACTTTGCAGGGCAATCAGCGCCACCAGCAGGTAGCCGAGGTGAGAGATAGACGAATAACCAAGCAGACGCTTGATGTTGGTCTGGCTCAGCGCCATCAGGTTACCGAAGATGATAGAGGCAAAGGCAATCACGCCCAGCACAATACGTACCGCTTCGCTGTCGCCAACCGGCGCGTACAGGAACAGACGCATCACCACGCCGAAGATAGCGATTTTGCTCGCCGTCGCCAGGAAGGTGGACACCGGAGCCGGTGCACCCTGGTAGACGTCTGGCGTCCACAGGTGGAACGGCACCAGAGAGAGCTTAAAGCCCAGACCGACGATCATCATCCCGAAGCCTGCCAGCAGCAGCGGTTCGTTCAGCATACCGTCGCCGAGGCTCTTACCGAGTGCCACGAACGACAGGTTGCCGGACTGCGCGTACACCAGCGCCATACCGAACAGCAGGAATGAAGACGCTGCGGCAGACAGAATGGTGTATTTGATACTGGCTTCCAGCGAGCGTTTCTGACGAAACGCATAGCCCACCAGACCAAACAGCGGCAGAGAGATCAGTTCGATACCGAGGAACAACGCCGCCAGATGGTTAGCGTTAGCCAGCAGAATCCCGCCCAGCGCGGCAATCAGCACCAGCAGGTAGAACTCTTCCCGGTTGTCGTCATAGCCTTCCAGCCATGGGTAGGCAAAGGTACAAGTAGCAAGGCTCGCCAGCAGGACCATCCCGGTGTAGAGCATCGCGAAACCGTCAACCCGCATCAGCGGGGTGACGTCCATGGCGCCTGCCTGGCCAACAAACCAGAGCGAAACCAGCGCGGCGTTAAGCCCAATGACCGACAGCGTGGCATTGAGGAAGTGATTGCGTCGCCACGCAATGGAGAGCATCACAACCACCACCGTCAAGCCGACGATCAGCAGCGGTAGCAGCGCAATCAGGTGTTGTGGAGTTATTGTCATGGCGATTTACGGCCTTGTAGTAGTAACGGAATTAACAAACCACTGCTGGATGTTGCTCATCGCAGAATGCGAGGTATCCAGAATCGGCTGCGGATAGAAGCCAAGCAGTACCAGAAGCACGACCAGCAACAGGATGATAAACAGCTCACGCAGCGACATCCCTGGCAGTTCAACACTGGCAATCTGGCTTTTCGCTTTACCAAAGTAAGCGCGATGCAGCATCGCCAGCGAGTAAACAGAAGCAAACACCAGACCGAAGGTCGAGATCACGGTAATGACCGGAACCACCTGGTAGCTGCCGAACAGAATCATAAATTCGCCAACGAAGTTACCGGTTCCCGGCATACCCAGCGTACAGACCGCGAAGAACATCGACAGCGCAGGCAACCATTTCATTTTGCCCCACAGGCCGCCCATCATACGCATATCACGCGTGTGCAGACGTTCGTACAGCTGACCACACAGAATGAACAGGCCGGCCGCAGACAGACCGTGCGCAATCATCTGGATAACCGCACCCTGGTACGCCAGCTGGCTACCGGTGTAGATAGCAATCAACACGAAGCCCATGTGCGAGACGGAGGTGTAGGCAATCAGACGCTTGATATCGTACTGATTAAAGGCCATCCACGCGCCGTAGAAAATACCGATAACACCCAGCCACATAGCGATAGGTGCGAACTCCGCAGACGCGTTCGGGAACAGCGGCAGGGAGAAGCGCAGCAGACCGTAGGCCGCGGTTTTCAGCAAAATCCCCGCCAGGTCAACGGAACCTGCGGTCGGTGCCTGGGAGTGCGCATCCGGCAACCAGCCGTGCAGCGGAACCACCGGCATTTTCACCGCAAAGGCGATGAAGAAGCCCAGCATCAGCAGATATTCCACGCCGTGGGACATCGGTGTGTTCAGCAGTTCTTCATAGTTGAAGGTCCAGACACCGGTGGCTTTATAGTGCACAAATACCAGCGCAAGGATGGCAATCAACATCACCAGACCACTCGCCTGGGTATAAATGAAGAACTTGGTGGCCGCCGTGATACGCGTTTTACCGTCGGACGCTTTATGCCCCCACAGCGCGATCAGGAAGTACATCGGCACCAGCATCATTTCCCAGAAGAAGAAGAACAGGAACATGTCGATGGCCAGGAACACGCCGATCACGCCGCCGAGGATCCACATCAGGTTCAGGTGGAAGAAGCCCTGGTACTTTTCAATTTCATTCCAGGAACACAGTACCGCCAGAACACCGAGCAGACCGGTCAGCACCACCATCAGCAGCGACAGACCGTCGATAGCTAAATGAATAGAGATGCCAAAGCGCGGGATCCACGGCATGACGAACTCAGACTGCCACTGCGGAATACCAGCGGATTGCGTCAGTGCATAACCGCCCTGCAACCACAATTGTAGGCCAAGCGCCAGCGTCAGTCCCATGGTAATCAGCGCGATCCAGCGCGGTACCTTCACGCCAAAGCGTTCGGTCTGCCAGCACAGGAAACCACCGATAAAGGGGATTAATATCAACCAAGGTAATAACATAGCTAAGTATGTCCCTTATATTTATTCCTGCTCAGGCTATCTCACTCGTCAGCCCAAATCCCGGCAGTGCTCGCAATCCTCACGTACTTCAGTACGCTCCGGTTGCTCTGCGCTGGCGGTATTCGGTCTGACTTCGCCGATGACGCCTGTACTTCAGGAACAGATTTTCAACGAATTCTAAAAATTATTTTTGGGTTTGTAGGCCGGATAAGCGCAGCGCCATCCGGCAGTCGTTCATCCGGCCAACAAACTCAACGCAGTACCATCAGCAGTGCCAGCACGACAACCGCACCGATGCTCATTGACGCGACATACCAGCGCAGATACCCGTTCTCACTGAGCAGCAGACCTTTGCCTGCAAAGCGGGAGAGGATCGCCGGAATGTTCATCATTGCGTTCATCGGGTCGCGTTTCAGCAGCCAGGCAACGCCAAGGAACGGCTTGACGAACACTTTGTCGTACAGCCAGTCAAAGCCCCAGGCGTTATACCACCAGGTGCCCAGCAGACGGCCCGGCGCACTGTTGGCAATCGAGGTCACAAGCGTACGTTTACCCAGCCACAGCCATGCTGCAATCAGGATCCCCGCAATCGCGACGATGCCAGAGGTAATTTCCAGCGTCATCACGCTACCATGCGGCAGCTCGGTGGTTGCCGGAAGCACGCCATGCAACGGAGGCACAATCAGCGCGCCAACGAAGGTGGACAGGATCATCAGCACAATCAGCGGCAGATGGTGGGTAATCCCCTTCCCTGCGTGCGCATGAATTTGTTCTTTACCGTGGAACACGATGAAAATCATACGGAAGGTGTACAGAGAGGTCATAAACGCACCGACCAGACCTGCCACCATCAGATTGATATGACCGTTCGCCATCGCACCGGCCAGAATCTCATCCTTACTGAAGAAGCCTGCGGTAATCAGCGGCAGAGCCGACAACGCCGCGCCGCCAACCAGGAAGCTGAGATAAACCAGTGGGATTGACTTACGCAAGCCACCCATTTTGAAGATGTTCTGTTCGTGGTGGCAGGCCAGGATCACCGAACCCGATGCCAGGAACAACAGCGCTTTAAAGAAGGCGTGCGTCATCAGGTGGAAAATCGCCGCATCCCAGGCCTGAACGCCAAGCGCCAGGAACATGTAGCCAATCTGGCTCATGGTGGAATACGCGAGAACGCGTTTGATGTCGGTTTGTACCAGTGCGGCGAAGCCTGCCAGAACCAGCGTGATCGCCCCGATAATCCCCACCAGGTGCAGGATTTCCGGCGTCAGCAGGAACAGGCCGTGGGTACGCGCAATCAGGTAGACACCAGCAGTAACCATCGTTGCGGCGTGGATCAGCGCGGAGACAGGCGTCGGGCCAGCCATCGCATCAGCAAGCCACGTCTGCAACGGCAACTGCGCCGATTTACCGACCGCACCGCCCAGCAGCATCAGGGTTGCCCACATCAGCATGTCATTGCCCGCGGCAAAGTGCGCCGGTGCCAGTTCAACCATTTCGCGGAAGTTCAGCGTGCCCAGCTCGTTGTAGAGAATGAACAGCGCGAACGCCAGAAATACGTCGCCGACACGGGTTACCACGAAGGCTTTCATTGCCGCTGCGCCATTCTTCGGATCGGTATAGTAGAACCCGATCAGCAGGTAGGAGCACAGGCCCACGCCTTCCCAGCCGAGGTACATCAGCAGCAGGTTATCCGCCAGCACCAGAATCACCATGCTGGCGATAAACAGGTTGGTATAGGCGAAGAAACGGGAGTACCCCTCTTCCCCGCGCATGTACCAGGAAGCGAACATGTGGATCAGGAAACCAACGCCGGTTACTACCGAGAGCATGGTCAGCGACAGGCCGTCCAGCACCAGATTAAAACCGATGTTAAAGTCGCCAACAGACATCCACGTCCACAGCGGAACGCTAAATGCCTGTTTACCGTTAGCGAAGAAATCGACGCCAATAAATGCAGTGACCAGCGCCGCCAGGCCAATCGACCCGACGCCCACGGTAGCGGACAGATTTTCTGACCAACGACCACGAGAGAATGCCAGTAATACAAAGCCAAGAAATGGCAGAATAATGGTTAAGGCAAGCATGTTCATCCACGCATCTCACTTACTGAATCGATGTTCAGGTTCTGGCGGCGGCGATGAAGTTGCAGCAACAGCGCAAGTCCAATGCTCGCTTCCGCAGCCGCAAGGCTGATGGCGAGAATGTACATCACCTGACCATCGGTCTGGCCCCAGTAGCTTCCGGCGACCACAAAGGCCAGCGCAGAGGCGTTAATCATGATTTCCAGCCCAATCAGCATAAACAGCAGATTGCGGCGGATAACCAGACCGGTTAAGCCCAGTACGAATAAGACAGCCGCGAGGATCAGTCCATGTTGTAAGGGGATCATGCGTGCTCCTCCGTTTTTCTTTTCGCGCGGTCATCCGTGCGGTTGCTCAGCACTTCGCCAGAACGCTCTTCGCGACCGACGTGGAAGGCCACAACCAGACCCGCCAGCAGCAGCATTGACGCCAGCTCAACCGCCAGGACATAAGGTCCGAACAGCGAGATGCCGACCGCTTTCGCGCTAATTGGCGTCCCGTCGATGCCCTGATCGTTAACGCCAAGAATCGCGTAGACAATTACCGCCAGCATGATGGCCGACAGAATCGCCGGACCAATCCACACCTGCGGTCTCAGCCACTGACGTTCCTGTTCGATTTCAGCACCGCCCAGGTTGAGCATCATGACCACGAACACGAACAGCACCATGATGGCGCCCGCGTACACGATAATTTCCAGCGCACCGGCGAAGTAAGCGCCCAGCGAGAAAAACACCCCAGAAATCGCCAGCAGCGAAATAATCAGGTACAGCAGTGCGTGTACCGGATTGGTGTGGGTGATGACCCGCAAGGTTGCGAGAATGGCTATCAGGCCACAGATATAAAAAGCGAACTCCATTGCCCCTCTCCTTACGGTAACAGGCTCTTGACGTCGATAGGCTTGGCTTCGTTCTCTGCTTCGCCCTTATCTTTGCCGTCGATTGCCATACCTGCCATCCGGTAGAAGTTATATTCCGGATATTTACCCGGACCGGAGATCAGCAGATCCTCTTTCTCGTAAACCAGATCCTGGCGCTTATACTCACCCAGTTCGAAATCTGGAGTAAGCTGAATAGCCGTTGTCGGACAGGCTTCTTCGCACATACCGCAGAAAATGCAGCGTGAGAAGTTGATGCGGAAAAACTCCGGATACCAGCGACCATCTTTAGTCTCTGCTTTTTGCAGAGAGATACAGCCGACCGGACAGGCTACCGCACACAGGTTACAGGCAACGCAGCGCTCTTCGCCGTCCGGGTCGCGTGTCAGTACGATACGACCACGAAAACGGGGCGGTAGATAGACCGGCTCTTCCGGGTACATCTGCGTTTCGCGTTTGGCGAACGCATGCAGGCCGATCATCCAGATACTACGAAGCTGGGTGCCTGCGCCTACAAGTAATTCTTTTAAGGTCATGGTCTTTGTGTCCCTTATTGCGCCTGCCACAGAATGACAGCCGCCGTTACCAGCAAATTGACGAGCGTCAGCGGCAGACAAACTTTCCAGCCGAAGGACATTACCTGGTCATAACGAGGACGCGGTAACGACGCACGAATCAAAATGAACATCATCATAAAGAACGCGGTTTTCAGCGCGAACCAGACGAATGGCGGTAAGAACGGGCCATGCCAGCCACCGAAGAACAGGGTAACCATCAGCGCAGAAATGGTGACGATACCGATGTACTCCCCCACGAAGAACAGGCCGAATTTCATCCCGGAATATTCAATGTGGTAACCATCGGCCAGTTCCTGCTCGGCTTCCGGCTGGTCAAACGGGTGACGGTGACAGACCGCGACGCCCGCGATAGCAAAGGTGACAAAACCAAAGAATTGCGGAATAACGTTCCAGATATCAGCCTGGTTATTGACGATGTCGGTCATGTTAAATGAACCGGCCTGCGCCACCACGCCCATCAGGGAAAGTCCGAGGAACACTTCATAGCTCAGGGTCTGCGCAGACGCACGCATCGCGCCGAGCAGCGAGTATTTGTTGTTGCTCGACCAACCGGCAAACAGCACCGCGTACACCGCCAGACCAGCCATCATCAGGAAGAACAAGATCCCGATGTTAAGGTCAGCGACCACCCAGTTCGGGCTGACCGGTACAATGGCGAAGGCCAGCAGCAGCGAGGTGAAAGCGATCATCGGTGCCAGCGTAAAGATGACGCGATCCGAGAATTTCGGGATCCAGTCTTCTTTAAAGAACATCTTGATCATGTCCGCGACCAGCTGGAGCGAACCGCCCCAGCCTACACGGTTCGGTCCATAACGGTTCTGGAACAGACCCAGCAGACGACGTTCGCCAAAGCTCATGAATGCCCCGCAGGTGACCACCACCAGCAGGATCACCACCGCTTTGAGAATGCTCAGCAGGATCTCAATCAGATCGGGTGTAATCCAACTCATTGTTGTGCCTCCTGCAGATCCTCAAGACGCGCACCTGCCAGAACCGGCGCGATACCCGGCATACCCATCGGCAAACCAACCTGCCCCGCCGTCAACCCTTCTGCGATTTCAACCGGTAATGTGACCGTGTTGCCATCGTAGCTAAAGGAAACGTGCGTACCCGCATTGACGCCCAACTTCTCGGCATCAGCCGGGTTGAGTTTAATGTACGGCTGCGGCATGCGGGTCTGGATAACCGGCGCGCGCTGGGACATTTCGTCGCTACCAAACAGATGATAGTACGGCGCGATACGCCACTGACCATCCTGCGCCTGGAAGCTCGCCGGAACGGTAGTGAAGTAGTCCAGACCGCTTTCGGAGGCTTCAATCAGACGCACGCCCGGATCGCCATGGCGCAGTTTGCCGCCCACTTCATCCTGGAACTTGTTCCACGCTTGTGGTGAGTTCCAGCCTGGTGCCCAGGCAAACGGAATTTGTGAACGCGGCGCAGACGGCTGGTTGTTCCCTTCCATCGAGAAGGCAAACATAGTGTCTTTGTCCTGCGGTTGACGCGGTTCATGCACGCTAATGTTGGCACGCATGGCGGTACGACCACTGTAACGATGCGGCTCACGTGCCAGTTTCTGCCCACGAATACGGAAGCTCGCATCCGGCGCGGCATCTTTAATGCCAGCCAACTGCGGCAACGCGGCTACGGCGGCGTCAATGACGTGATCGAGTTGCGTCCAGTCCACTTCACGGCTCTGCACGGTGCTGTGCAGCGAGTGCAGCCAGCGCCAGCTTTCCAGCATCACAATGTTGCTGTCGTAGTAGCTTGGGTCATATACCTGGAAGAAACGCTGTGCGCGGCCTTCGTTATTGATAACCGTACCGTCGCTTTCGGCAAAACTTGCTGCAGAAAGGACCAGATGGGCATTGTCCATAATCGCGGTACGCTGATGGTCAACGACCAGTACCAGCGGTGCTTTCGCCAGCGCAGCGTTAACGCGAGTGGCAGACGCATGGCGATGCAGGTCATTTTCCAGTACCACCACGGCGTCAGCACGACCTGTTTCCAGTTCGGTCAGCGCATCATCAAGTGAACCGCCGCCAATCATGCCGAGGCCCATGCTGTTAACAGAGCGGGCAATCATGGTGATGCCGACGTCTGCGCCACGACCTTTCAGCGCCTTCGCCACGTTAGCAGCAGCCTGAATCACTTCAGCGCTACCGGCGTTGGTACCGGAGATAATCAGCGGTTTCTTCGCGCCAGCCAGGGCCTGAACGATGACGTCGATTTTGTTCTGCAGGTCACGGTCGATACCGTCAACGGCCGGAGCGGTGTTATCCAGCGCGTGGGCAATGGCGAAACCTAAACGCGCCTGATCTTCAACCGGCGCACGGTAGGTCCATGCCGCGATATCATCCAGACGGGTGTTATCCACGTTGGTCACGAACAGCGGATGCTTGGCACGTTGGCCGATGTTAAGGATCGCGGCAATCTGCCAGTCAGCCACTTTCTGCGCTGCTGCCATTTCGCGTGCTTTACCTTTCACCGCCTGACGTACAGCCAGCGCAACGCGTGCGCCGGTCTGGGTAACATCTTCGCCCAGCACCAGGACCGCATCGTAAGATTCGATCTCGCGCAGTGCCGGGGTATGAATACCGCCGTCACGCAGCACGCTCAACGCCAGTTGCAGACGTTCCAGTTCGCCTTGAGCGATACCGGTATAGAAGTTTTCCGCACCCACCAGTTCACGCAACGCAAAGTTGCTTTCAACGCTGGCGCGCGGGGAGCCGATGCCGATCACTTTCTTCGACTGACGCAGAATGTCAGCCGCGCCCTGCATCGCCTGCTCGGCGTTGAGGGTGATCAGATCGTCGCCACGACGCTGAACCGGCTGACGCGGACGGTCTTTCAGGTTCACGTAACCATAGCCAAAACGACCACGGTCGCAGAGGAAGTAGTGGTTAACGGTACCGTTATAACGGTTTTCGATACGACGCAGTTCACCGTAACGCTCACCCGGGCTGGTGTTACAGCCAATGGAACACTGCTGGCAGATGCTTGGCGCAAACTGCATGTCCCATTTACGGTTATAACGCTCGGAGTGCGTTTTATCGGTGAACACGCCGGTCGGGCAGATTTCTACCAGGTTACCGGAGAATTCGCTTTCCAGCACGCCGTCTTCCGGGCGACCGAAGTAGACGTTGTCATGTGCGCCATAGACGCCCAGATCCGCGCCGTCAGCGTAATCTTTGTAGTAGCGAACGCAGCGATAGCAGGCGATGCAGCGGTTCATTTCGTGAGAGATGAACGGCCCCAGGTCCTGGTTGCGGTGGGTGCGCTTGGTAAAGCGGTAGCGACGGAAGCTATGACCCGTCATCACGGTCATATCCTGAAGGTGGCAGTTACCGCCCTCTTCGCAGACCGGACAGTCATGCGGGTGGTTAGTCATCAACCATTCCACCACGCTTTCACGGAACTGTTTCGCTTCTTCGTCATCGATAGAAATAAAGGTGCCTTCGGTGGCCGGTGTCATACAAGACATCACCAGGCGACCACGCGTATCTTCCGCGTTTTGATATTGCTTCACCGCACACTGGCGGCAAGCACCGACGCTTCCCAGCGCCGGGTGCCAGCAAAAGTACGGAATATCAAGGCCGAGGGACAGACAAGCTTCTAGCAGGTTGTCCGCGCCGTTGACCTCATATTCTTTGCCGTCTACATGAATCGTAGCCATAGTCAGCATGCTTCCAGTTGGCTTAGTCAGTGACCAAGCGTTAATCGAATTTCTTTTCCGCTTTATCCTTCAAGCTGCCTCGGCGTTGGCTTCCTTCGTTCACCCCAGTCACTTACTTTAGTAAGCTCAGGGGTTCTCTCGGTTGCCGCCTTGACGCATCTTGAATGCTTTCGCGTAAAACGTTTACCAGCGCTCTTTCAACAGGTTCGGCTGAATACCACCAATCGCATGGGTATTGCTGAAGGTCTGCTTGATGCCAGCTTCGAATTCTTCGCGGAAATATTTAATGGCGCTTTGTAGCGGTTCGACCGCACCCGGTGCGTGTGCACAGAAGGTTTTACCCGGACCGAGGAAACGACACAGTTGCTCAAGTGTCTCGATATCCCCAGGCTGGCCTTCGCCACGCTCCAGCGCACGCAGAATTTTTACGCTCCACGGCAAACCATCACGGCACGGCGTACACCAGCCGCAGGACTCGCGGGCAAAGAACTCTTCGAGGTTACGCACCAGCGGCACCATGCCAATCTCGTGATCGACCGCCATCGCCAGCGCCGTACCCAGACGGCTACCCGCTTTACCGATGCTTTCGAACTCCATCGGCAGGTCAAGGTGCGCTTCGGTCAGGAAGTCTGTCCCCGCACCGCCCGGCTGCCAGGCTTTGAACTTCAGGCCATCACGCATGCCGCCCGCGTAATCTTCGAGGATTTCACGCGCGGTGGTCCCAAACGGCAGTTCCCACAGTCCCGGATTCTTCACGCGACCGGAGAAGCCCATCAGCTTGGTGCCTGCGTCTTTGCTCTTCGAAATATTCTGGTACCACTCCACGCCGTTGGCGAGGATAGCCGGTACGTTACACAGAGTTTCGACGTTGTTCACGCAGGTCGGCTTACCCCATGCACCAGAGCTTGCCGGGAACGGCGGCTTGGAGCGCGGGTTAGCACGACGACCTTCGAGGGAGTTGATCAGTGCGGTTTCTTCACCGCAGATGTAGCGCCCTGCCCCGGTGTGCACAAACAGTTCGAAGTCGAAACCGGTGCCCATGATATTTTTGCCAAGCAGACCCGCTTCGGTCGCTTCAGCAATGGCGCGACGCAGATTCACCGCCGCTTCAATGTATTCACCGCGCAGGAAGATGTAACCGCGGTACGCTTTCAGCGCAAACGCGGAGATCAGCATGCCTTCCACCAGCAGGTGCGGCAGCTGTTCCATCAACAGACGGTCTTTATAGGTGCCCGGCTCCATTTCATCGGCGTTACACAGCAGGTAACGGATGTTCATGGATTCGTCTTTCGGCATCAGGCTCCACTTCAGACCCGTGGAAAAGCCTGCGCCGCCGCGCCCTTTCAGGCCAGCGTCTTTCACCTGATTAACGATTTCGTCCGGTGACAGCCCGGTCAGGGCCTTACGCGCACCTTCGTAACCGTTTTTGCTACGGTATTCATCCAGCCAAATTGGCTGGTTGTCATCGCGCAGACGCCAGGTCAGCGGATGCGTTTCGGGAGTACGGATAATGTCTTTCATTTATACCGCTCCAGCAGTTCGGGAATGCCTTCCGGAGTCAGGTGAGCATGCGTATCTTCATCGATCATCATGTTCGGCCCCTTGTCGCAGTTCCCCAGGCAACAGGTCGGCAGCAACGTAAAGCGACCGTCAAAGGTCGTCTGCCCCGGCTTGATGTTGAGTTTTTTCTCAAGTGCCGCCTGGATCCCCTGATAGCCGTTGATATGGCACACCACGCTGTCGCAGTAGCGGATCACGTGGCGACCGACCGGCTGGCGGAAGATCTGGCTGTAAAACGTGGCAACACCTTCAACGTCGCTTGCCGGGATACCCAGCACATCAGCGATCGCATAGATCGCCCCATCCGGCACCCAGCCACGCTGTTTCTGAACGATTTTCAGCGCTTCAATGGACGCCGCACGCGGGTCTTCGTAGTGGTGCTTCTCGTGCTCAATCGCTTCACGCTCAGCCGCACTCAGCTCAAAAGCCTCGGTTTGTGGTTGTTGATTCTCGTGCATAATTAGCGGTCCACATCTGACATAACAAAATCGATACTACCCAGATGGACGATAAGGTCGGACACCAGGCTGCCACGTACCGCTACCGGGATCTGCTGCAAATGCGCATAGCTCGGTGTACGGATACGAGTACGGTAACTCATGGTGCTGCCATCGCTGGTCAGGTAGTAACTGTTGATACCCTTGGTCGCTTCCACCATCTGGAAGGATTCCTGCGCCGGCATAACCGGGCCCCACGACACTTGCAGGAAGTGGGTGATCAGGGTTTCGATATGCTGTAGCGTGCGCTCTTTCGGCGGCGGCGTGGTCAGCGGGTGATCCGCTTTGAACGGGCCTTCAGGCATGTTGTTGAGGCACTGCTCAAGGATGCGCAGGCTCTGGCGCAGCTCTTCAACTTTCAGCATCACGCGGGTGTAGCAGTCGGAAACACCACCGCCCACCGGGATTTCGAAGTCGAAGTTTTCATAGCCAGAGTACGGACGTGACTTACGCACGTCGAAATCAATACCGGTTGCACGCAGTGCAGCACCGGTACAACCCCAGTCCAGCGCTTCTTTCTTACCGTAAGCGGCAACACCCTGCGAACGGCCTTTCAGGATGGTGTTGCGCAGTGCAGCTTTCTCGTAGGAATCCAGACGCTTCGGCATCCAGTCGAGGAAATCACGCAGCAGCTTGTCCCAACCGCGCGGCAGGTCGTGTGCAACGCCACCGATACGGAACCAGGCCGGGTGCATACGGAAACCGGTGATCGCTTCTACCACGTCATAGATTTTCTGACGGTCGGTAAAGGCGAAGAACACGGGGGTCATCGCGCCGACGTCCTGAATGAACGTGGAGATATACAGCAGGTGGCTGTTGATACGGAAAAGTTCAGAAAGCATAACGCGGATCACGTTGACGCGATCCGGTACGGTAATGCCCGCCAGCTTTTCTACCGCCAGCACGTACGGCATTTCGTTCACGCAGCCGCCGAGATATTCGATACGGTCGGTGTACGGAATGTAGCTGTGCCAGGACTGACGTTCACCCATCTTTTCGGCGCCACGATGGTGGTAGCCGATGTCAGGCACGCAGTCGACGATCTCTTCGCCGTCAAGCTGAAGAACAATACGGAATGCACCGTGAGAAGACGGGTGGTTCGGACCGAGGTTGAGGAACATAAAGTCCTCGTTTTCGGTACCGCGCTGCATGCCCCAGTCTTCAGGTTTGAAGGTCAGTGATTCCATTTCCAGATCCTGCTTGGCTTTGGTCAGCTCAAACGGATCGAATTCGGTCGCACGCGCCGGGTAATCTTTACGCAGCGGATGGCCTTCCCAGGTATGCGGCATCAGCAGACGCGTCAGGTGCGGGTGGCCTTCGATATCAATACCAAACATTTCCCAGGTTTCACGCTCATACCAGTTGGCGTTAGGGAACAGTTTGGTGAACGTCGGCACGCGCAGATCGTTTTCAGACAATGCCACCTTGAGCATGATATCGCGATTGCGTTCAATGGAGATCAGGTGATAGAAAACGGAAAAATCCGCGGCAGGTAACCCTTCGCGGTGCGTACGCAGACGTTCGTCCATGCCGTGTAAGTCAAACAGCATGACGTAAGGTTTCGGCAATCTCTTTAAGAAATCACCCACTTCCAGGAGTTGTTCACGCTTGACCCAAACAACGGGTACCCCGGTGCGAGTCGCCTGAACGGTAAAGGCATCCGGCCCAAAACGGTTGCGCAGTTCGCCAATGACCGGGTCATCGAGATGATCCCGTGTTTGCCAGGCAGCGTCTTGCGCGGTTAAGTCGGTCATATTGTTCACCATTGCAAATGGTTCGTGGTGACTGTTAAGCCTGGCTTCGCGCTATTTGAATAGTGATATGCGAAGGTAATCCCCAGGCCGACAGGCGCAAATTAAATCTCGTCCGGTGTGCGAAGATTCGTTACAGCAATACGTTCGCCGCGCTTACGCTCACGCTCTGACTGCATATTGGCGCGATAAACGCCCTGATCGCCAACCACCCATGAGAGCGGACGGCGTTCTTTGCCAATGGAGTCTTGCAGCAGCATCAACGCCTGCATGTAGGCTTCCGGACGCGGCGGGCATCCCGGGATGTACACATCAACCGGAATAAATTTATCAACGCCCTGCACAACGGAGTAAATATCGTACATACCGCCGGAGTTGGCACATGCGCCCATGGAAATAACCCATTTTGGTTCCAGCATCTGATCGTAGAGGCGCTGAATAACCGGGGCCATTTTGGTAAAGCAGGTGCCGGCCACGACCATCAGGTCGGCCTGACGCGGAGAGGCACGCAGAACTTCTGCGCCAAAACGGGCCACGTCATGCACGGCGGTGAACGAGGTCACCATCTCAACGTAGCAGCAGGAAAGGCCAAAGTTGTATGGCCAAATTGAGTTTTTACGGCCCCAGTTAACCATGTCATGCAGTTTGCCCATGAACACGTTTTTGTTAACTTCTTGTTCCAGGGGGTCGGTTACGATCTCCTGTTTTTGCAGGGGGTAACGGTCGTTCTCACCGTTAGGATCTATGCGGGTGAGCGTATAATCCATCTTAATGCCTCGCGGTTAGCGTTGACGATTAGCGATACTGTTCGTTTCCGGGTTCATACGCTCGCGGCGTGAACGCGCGGGCGTCCAGTCCAGCGCGCCAATACGCACCAGATAAACCAGACCTGCCAGTAACACAAAAATAAAAATTGCAGCTTCCACAAAGCCAATCCAGCCGCTTTCACGGATAGATGTTGACCATGCAAAAAGATACAGCGCTTCAACGTCGAAGATAACGAAGAACATGGCTACCAGGTAAAACTTGGCAGACAGGCGCAAGCGGGCGGTGCCGACCGAGTCGATACCTGATTCAAACGGCACGTTTTTAGATCTCGCGCGCGCGCGACCCCCTAAAAACCAGCCGCCGACGAGCATCAGGCAGCACAGGCCAATGGCAACAATAAGAAAGATAGCGAATGCCCAGTGATGAGCGATGATTTCAGTGGATGTTGACATACTCATTGCTTACTCATCAAAAGTAGCGCCAAATTCTCTGCTCTTTACGGCAGATGAACGCCACATCGATTCATGGGGAGGAATAAAAAAAACCTTACAATCACTGTAGAAAACCATTTATACAGCCAATTGATGGGGTTTTTTACTCCTTTCTATAACCTTTTGTCAACTTTAACAAAAGTTTCCTCACATTATTTTACACCAATTCAGTTTCATTAACATAAAGTGCTATTTAGACTTATTTCAATCCTGTCATTAGCCAATTTTAATGTTGTTGAATCGTGTCCGTAGTGAAGTAAAAAAGATAATACACCTCTATTTTGACAGGAATTCGTGCAGATGCCTCCCCCTAAATGTGAGTATTTTCTTGATCTGTGACACGCTTTTGTTAATCCATCATAAAAAACAGCAACAATTTCTCTCGTTTTTTAACATGAAAATAAAACACCGTCCTTCTGTTTGTTTTTTGTGCGATTTACTGATGAATCTTTTACCTACTGATTTCATTCACTTTTGATTTACAAAAAGATCATAATCCACCTGTTTTGTATAAAAAAAGAGCCACTGAAAGTTTTTTCATCTTTAGTGGCTCTTTTTTGCACTTACATTTTAAAACGATTATTTGTGATGTCTTACTCAAAGTCGCCTTCAACGATCAGCGAATCATCTCCCCCTTCAGGGGTAACTTGACTGTATTGCCACGGGTTTTGGTAACTCTGCATCGACTTAAAGATAACCTGAGCTAACTCGTTTTGCGTGCTGGTATCGCAGCACAGCAGGTACTCGGTTTCTGGCAACGGTGGCAAACCATCCACCGCACCTAACACGCGCAAGTCCGGACTCATCATTTCTACCGGACGGGCCGTGACGCCCAATCCTGCTTTTACTGCAGCGCGAACCGCAGGCAATGTTGACGCCACATAGGCCAAACGCCACGGGATCTGCGCAGCATTTAGCGTAGACAGCACGATATCGCGAAACGGGCTGGGATCGTCCAGCAGGACCAGCGGCACCGGTTCCCCTTTTTGCAGGATGTATTCAGCCGCACAATACCAGTGCGTCGGAGAGGTACGCAGATTCAGACACTCGAAATCCCCAGGGCGGTTGGTGGTCACCACCAAATCCACTTCCTGTGACTTCAGCATATCCACCATAAAGGCGTTACGCTTGACCCTCACATCCAGCGCAAGCTTCGGATAAACCGAACTGATGCGGTTGAGCAAAAACGGCAGTATCGTATCGGCGGATTCATCAGAGGCGCCAATAGTTAACACGCCCTGAAGATTATTGAACATTAATGATGAGCAAGCCTCATCATTGAAGCGCAGAATTTTTCTGGCGTAACCCAACAGCTGGATACCGTGTTCCGTCAGCAGTTTGTTACGTCCATGGCGCGCGAACAACTCTTTCCCGACAAGTTGCTCGAGGCGTTGCATTTGCTGGCTCACCGCAGACTGAGTGCGACATACCGCAGCAGCCGCAGCCGCGAAAGTATTCAGATCGGCAACAGCAACAAACGTTCTCAGCAGATCGAGATCGAGGTTAATTATCGGACGATTTGCATTTATCATAAATTTTCACTTACTCGCGGGTCATTCCGGGTTAATGCTGTGCATTCAGAAACAAAAATTCCATTTGTAATGTGCCTGCCTCGTAGTTTCACTTAGTGTAACTAAGTGAAAATAAGGATGTATTGGATGTAACAACTGAAACAACCCTCTTACTTCGCTATATAATGCGCCGCATGGCTCATCAAAATATAGCAAAGAGAAAGCGCCATTTTTTAGCTACAGGCAGATTCTTACTAATGGAAAACATGTAAATTTTGTAAATATGAAAAAATAGTTTATGGACATCAATTTACACATTAAAAGCTAATTTTTCAGTATGTTATGGAAAACGTGTCAGCATTAGAATTATCAAAGAACATACGCCACACACCATTTCATGGGACTTATCTTAACCCAAAACCACTATATTTATAAGTGTTATCGTGAATAATCTGATGCGCAAAGGTGTTATGTCAGGCTAGCCGTTTTCGTATTATTAACGCATTCAATGAGCACTGTTTAAATATTAAATAATAATTAATTAAAATTTCCACCATTCATTAATTATGCTTAACAATAGATTCACACTGTAGCGCTGACCGATCATGCCGATAACAGGCAGTGGCGATAAGAGTTCCGTATTTCCGAATTCTTCTTTTCACCCCAGAGAATGATTGCTTTCGTGCCCGACACATAACTATTTCTTACCAGATAAACGACCACAACATCGGCATTACATCAAAACAGATAACTACTAAAAATATATTAATAAGAATAAAATTCTAAATTATAATGAATTCACAGCCATTAACAGTTAATTATAACTACATAGCTCATCAAAATCTTCTGCTAAAGACCCTTCAAAATGCACCGTTGGAAGAGTACATTGTTCTGTGCTGACTTCCACGGCAGGGAGTGGCATTCACAGCTAAAAGGTCAAGATTCATGTCCCCTATTGAAAAATCCAGCAAATTAGAAAATGTCTGTTATGACATTCGTGGCCCGGTTCTGAAAGAAGCAAAGCGTCTGGAAGAAGAAGGCAATAAGGTTCTGAAACTGAACATCGGCAACCCAGCGCCATTCGGGTTTGAAGCACCGGATGAAATTCTGGTTGATGTGATCCGTAACTTGCCTACCGCGCAAGGGTATTGTGACTCAAAAGGCCTTTATTCCGCCCGCAAAGCCATCATGCAGCATTATCAGGCCCGTGGGATGCGCGATGTTACCGTGGAAGACATTTATATCGGCAACGGTGTTTCCGAATTGATCGTGCAGGCGATGCAGGCACTGCTGAACAGCGGGGACGAAATGCTGGTACCTGCGCCTGACTATCCGCTGTGGAC
Organism: Citrobacter sp. wls711; assembly: GCF_005281055.1. NCBI lineage: Bacteria > Pseudomonadati > Pseudomonadota > Gammaproteobacteria > Enterobacterales > Enterobacteriaceae > Citrobacter > Citrobacter sp. wls711. The sequence goes on from NZ_SZXC01000026.1 coordinate 189,398, forward strand.
GGCGGCGGTATCGCTTTCCAGCGGTAAGGCTGTGCACTACCTGTGTGATGAATCCTCTGACTGGTTCCCGGACCTCGACGATATTCGCGCCAAAATTACCCCTCGCACGCGTGGGATTGTTATTATCAACCCCAACAACCCTACCGGCGCAGTCTATTCTAAAGAACTTCTGCTGGAGATTGTTGAAATTGCACGTCAGCATAATCTCATTATCTTTGCTGACGAGATTTACGACAAAATTCTTTATGATGACGCAGAGCACCATTCTATTGCCCCGCTGGCACCGGACCTGCTGACCATCACCTTCAACGGCCTGTCAAAAACGTACCGTGTTGCGGGTTTCCGCCAGGGCTGGATGGTACTGAACGGACCGAAGAAACACGCCAAAGGGTATATTGAAGGTCTGGAAATGCTAGCGTCTATGCGTTTATGCGCCAACGTTCCAGCACAGCATGCTATTCAAACCGCACTGGGCGGATACCAAAGCATTAGCGAATTCATCATGCCCGGCGGACGCCTGTATGAACAGCGCAACCGTGCCTGGGAATTACTCAACGACATTCCCGGCGTTTCTTGCGTGAAGCCCCGCGGCGCACTGTACATGTTCCCGAAAATTGACGCCAAACGCTTCAATATTCATGACGACCAGAAAATGGTGCTCGACTTCCTGTTACAGGAAAAAGTGCTGCTGGTGCAGGGCACAGCCTTCAACTGGCCGTGGCCGGATCACTTCCGTATCGTGACGCTGCCGCGTATTGACGATATCGAAATGTCGCTAAGCAAATTTGAGCGCTTCCTGTCTGGCTATCACCAGCTGTAAGTCGAAAATCAGCAACCAGAATACGCTAAATAACTCGAGTTGCAGTAAGGCGGCGACGCAATGAATCCCCAGGAGCTGACAAAAGTAAGTGACTGGGGTGAATGAGGAAAGCCAACGCGCATGCAACTTGAATTATGACGAGTATTTGCATCTGACAGCCTTCTCTGCGCAAAATGACTCTTAGGTTGCCATCATATAAGGGTCGTTATGAAGCAGAGCCATTTTTTTGCCCACCTCTCCCGTCTGAAACTCATTAACCGCTGGCCGCTGATGCGCAACGTGCGCACCGAAAACGTGTCTGAACACAGCCTGCAAGTGGCAATGGTTGCGCATGCGCTGGCGGCAATCAAGAACCGCAAGTTCGGCGGTCAGGTTAACGCCGAACACATTGCCCTGCTGGCGATGTACCACGATGCCTCCGAAGTGCTGACCGGCGACCTCCCGACCCCGGTGAAATACTTTAACTCGCAAATCGCCCAGGAATATAAAGCCATTGAGAAAATTGCCCAGCAAAAACTGGTCGACATGGTGCCTGATGAACTGCGCGATATTTTTGCGCCGTTAATTGATGAACACGCCAGCAGCGAAGAAGAGCGCGCGATTGTTAAACAGGCCGATGCGCTTTGCGCCTATCTGAAGTGCCTTGAGGAACTTTCAGCCGGAAATAATGAGTTTCTGCTTGCGAAAACGCGGCTGGAAAAAACGCTGGAATCGCGTCGCAGTGAAGAGATGGACTATTTTTTAGACGTATTCGTGCCGAGCTTTCACCTTTCATTAGATGAAATCAGCCAGGATTCACCATTGTAAATTTGCGGCGACGTTGCCTTTGTAGGCCGGATAAGACGTTTACGTCGCCATCCGGCATCATGCCTGATGGCGCTACGCTTATCAGGCCTACAAGACCCGCGAAACGACACCAGGGAAGCATTAGAACGGAAACAGCATCGGGATCATCACAATACAGACCACCATGACAATCAGTGTAAACGGCACGCCAATCTTCACGAAGTCGCTGAAGCTGTAGTTACCCGGTCCCAGTACCAGCGTGTTAACCGGTGACGATACCGGCGTCATAAAGGCTGCAGATGCCGCCATCGCAATGACCATCGCAAAAGGATACGGTGAAACGCCCATCGACTTCGCTGCCGCCAGTGCAATCGGCGCCATCAACACCGCCGTCGCGGTATTCGAAATAAATAACCCGATGGTGGCGCACAGTACGAACAGACAGCCCAGCATCATGTACGGCCCGTATCCCCCACCCACGTCCATCAGGCCTTTCACTACCAGATCGACGCCACCGGTTTTTTGCAGGGCCAGCGCAAAAGGCATCATTCCGACAATTAAAATAATGCTCGGCCAGTGAATGGCTTTATACGCACTTTCTGCGTCAATACAGCGGAATTTCCCCATCAGCAGGCAGGCGATAATCGCAGCAACCGTATTGGGGATTTCATCGGTCAGCATCAGGGCAACCATCAGGACCAGGCAGAAAATCGCATGCGGTGCCTGGCTGTGCGCCGGAGAAGCTTCACTGACCTCAACGGGCATATTCAACACCACAAAATCGCGTCCCTTTTTCCCCAACGCGGTGATCAGTTTCCAGTTACCCACGACCAGAATAATATCGCCCATCAGCAGCGGCTCATTGACGACCGCCCCGGCTAGCGCCGCGCCATCACGCTTTAATCCGACAACGTTAAGTCCATAGCGGGTACGAAATCCAATCTCCCGCACCGTTTTACCGATCAATTCCGATTCCGGGATCAGCGAAATTTCCGCCATACCCACATCCAACGCCTGCTCGGAGAAATATTCGCCGCGCAGCACCATCGGCTCCAACAACTGCTCGCTACAAAACTCGCGCAGGTCGACATCGGCTGAAGACATATCGATCAACAAAACATCACGGGCACGAAACTCAGAAACACCGTTTACGTCAACAATGACGCGGCGAAAACGACGCCAGCGCTCAACGCCAATGACGTTCGCCCCGTAGCGTTCACGCAGTTTTAAATCGTCCAGACGTTGACCAATCATCGGTGAGCCGGGGCGAATAGCCAGTCGGCGCGCGCGTCCAGTAAGGCGATATTCTTTGATCAAATCGCGAAAAGTCCGGCGCTTCCAGACATCGCCCTGCTGACCGGGATCATCGCCCTTCAGCATAAAGCGCATCAGCAGCATATAAATAATGCCGAGCACCAGCACCACCAGACCCAGCGGCGTCACGCTAAAGAAGCTGAAACCGTTAAGCCCTTCGCGCAGGAGTTCACTGTTGACGACCAGGTTAGGCGGCGTTGCCACCAGCGTCATCATGCCGCTGATCAATCCGGCAAAGCTGAGCGGCATCATCAAGCGTGAAGGTGAGGTTTGCATGCGCATGGAGACGCTTAAGACAACCGGGATAAAGATAGCGACAACGCCGGTAGAACTCATGAACGCGCCGAGTCCGGCGACGGTTATCATCAGCAGCACCAGCATTTTTACCTCGCTGCTGCCAGCGACCTTCACCAGCCAGGCCCCCATCACAGTCGCCACCCCGGTGCGCACCAGGCCGTCGCCAATAATAAACAGAGCGGCTATCAAAATAACGTTAGGATCGCTGAAACCGGAGAAGGCCTCAGAAATGCTCAGCGTTCCACTCAAAACAAACGCAATAATGACCAGCAAAGCGACCGCATCCATACGCACTCTGCCCGTCGCAAACAAAACCACGGCAATTGCCAGCAATGAGAGAACCCAGATCAATTCACCGTTCACAACATATCCTTGTTAAATGAGAGGGATGGACCGATTCTGCCATAAAAAAGCCCCAACAATCCGGGGCTAAATCATGATCAGGTATTTCTTACAACGACCACATTTCCGTTGGGTTGTTTCGTCACGGAAATCTGCTCCAGACTGGTCAGCGCAAAATCGACCTCATTCAGACGCGGCGTATCCGCCGGCGCGTTCACAGCGATGACATGACACCCTGCCGCCAGGCCAGAGAGCACCCCGGCTGGCGCATCCTCAACAACGGCACATTCACGCGGCGCAAGACCCAGCAGTTGCGCGCCTAACAGATAAGCGTCAGGCTCTGGCTTACCTCTTTTTACCCGCTCGGCAGTGACAAACACTTCCGGAGCAGGCAGACCCGCAACACGATGGCGCGCCCGCGCCACCGGCATGGATCCCGACGTGACGATCGCCCAGGGGATCCCGGCTTTATTGAGATGATTGAGCAAATCCACCGCCCCTGGCAGCGCGGTGATACCTGCGGTCTCCGTTGCCTCTATTTGCTCCAGGCGCGTAAATTCCGCGGCAATATCTGCCTCTGACTTACCCACCATAAAGTGTCGCAAGGAAGTAATCGCCTGCTTACCGTGAATAAAGCCCAGCACCTCATCGTGGTCAAGCCCAAAACGATCGGCCCAGTTGCACCATGCGCGTTCTACCGCAGGTAAGGAATCGACCAGCGTACCATCCAGATCAAACAGAAAGCCTTTGCACTGCACGCTCGCCCCCTCAGGCATTAATGATTTGGTTAATTTCATTCGCGCTCAGGTGGTACTGACGCGGGCAAGAATGCCAGACACTCAACATACGCTGATATTTTTCCCACATCGGCGTCTGGGCGTTAAAGCCATGCGTACCGGCATCAAAGTGGGTATAACGCCCTTCCACATTGACCATAAAACGCACGTATCCGAGGAAGCGCGCTTCCGTTGCGGCATCAAAGCCCAAAAATGTGACGCGGCGCTCATCAATGGACTGGGCGTCTTTAAGGTTAGTCCATGAAACGTGTAATGCGTGATACATCTCCATGATATCGATAATTGTGCGGCAGGTTTCTTCTGTCAGCTCACCAAACTCACGATCGAGCTCGCGCATCTGCAAGCCATAACCGCGTTCAATAATCGTCTGTAAACGACGATAACGCTCGGCGTTGGTTGGATCGAGCATAGTCATCATTTTGTACTGGTTAGATAAAATGAGACGTTGAGCGTTGGTCATTTCCATTTGGGACTCCTGTATCACTACTGCTGCGATGAAAAAAAAGAAGGCATCTTATGCCTTCTTTTATATGCGTAATCAGGGGTCAATTACAAATCATCGAGAAAAGTTTTATCCAGTTGTTTGAAGGCGCGCTTAAGCGTGTCAGCCAGCGCTTGATAATCGGGTTTCCCTTCCACCGGAGCAAGTGCCTGGCCGGCCTCTTGTAATTTACCCCGGACTTCATAGAACCAGTTGAGAATCGAGGGCGGCAACGGCGTAACGGAACGTTTACCTAACCACCACATGCCCTGCATTGGCAGGCTGAGCGCAAACAGCGCGGTCGCTACGGCCGGTCCCAGTTGCCCACCCAGCGCGATTTGCCAGCACAGGGTAAAGACGGCAATCGGCGGCATAAAACGGGTCGCGTAACGCGTCATGCGGATCACGCGATTCTCAACAAATACGGGCGCCAGGCGCTTTTCCATCGGCCACGTCTTAGCGTAGTGCTGCCCCCGGCGAAACAAACTGAAAAAATTTACGGAGCGATTATCCGGTGTCGACATGGCGGTTACCTCAACTTCACATATAAAATTTAAAAAATTTGTGCAAAACAACAACTGCAAGGGACATCGTTCAAAACATTTTGTCTTCGATACCCACAATCAGGTATCCTGTGTCGGCCTGTAAGGCCTTTAGTCCAAAATCATTGAGTCGTCAAATTGGCATACAGTATGCCATTGGCTGAAAAATACGCAAAATGACATAGACTCAAAGGTATTTATTCCATCATGCCCAAAAAGACAACGGCGCATGATGTTAATCATAAACGTCGGTGTCATCATGCGCTACGCTCTTTGACTCCATGACGTTTTTTTAGCCACGTATCCATAAATAGGTACTTCCATGTCGAGTAAGTTAGTACTGGTTCTGAACTGCGGTAGCTCCTCACTGAAATTTGCCATCATCGATGCAGTAAACGGTGAAGAATACCTTTCTGGTTTAGCCGAATGTTTCCATCTCCCAGAAGCACGTATCAAGTGGAAAATGGACGGCGGTAAACAAGAAGCGGCTTTAGGTGCAGGCGCCGCTCACAGTGAAGCGCTGAACTTCATCGTTAACACTATTCTGGCACAAAAACCGGAATTGTCCGCGCAATTGACTGCGATTGGTCACCGTATCGTACACGGCGGCGAGAAGTATACCAGCTCCGTGGTTATCGATGACTCCGTTATTCAGGGCATCAAAGATTCTGCCTCTTTCGCACCGCTGCACAACCCGGCTCACCTGATCGGTATTGCAGAAGCGCTGAAATCCTTCCCTAATCTGAAAGACAAAAACGTGGCCGTATTTGACACCGCGTTCCATCAGACTATGCCGGAAGAATCTTACCTCTACGCTCTGCCGTACAGCCTGTACAAAGAGCACGGTGTTCGTCGCTATGGCGCACACGGCACCAGCCACTTCTTCGTCACTCAAGAAGCGGCAAAAATGCTGAACAAACCGGTTGATGAACTGAACATCATCACTTGCCACCTGGGCAACGGTGGTTCAGTTTCTGCTATCCGTAACGGTAAATGTGTTGATACCTCCATGGGTCTGACCCCGCTGGAAGGTCTGGTGATGGGTACGCGTTCCGGTGACATCGACCCGGCGATCATCTTCCACCTGCACGACACCCTGGGCATGAGCGTTGACCAGATCAACAAAATGCTGACCAAAGAGTCTGGCCTGCTGGGCCTGACCGAAGTCACCAGCGACTGCCGCTACGTTGAAGACAACTACGAGACCAAAGAAGACGCTAAACGTGCAATGGACGTTTACTGTCACCGTCTGGCGAAATACATCGGTTCGTACACTGCACTGATGGACGGTCGTCTGGATGCCGTCGTCTTCACCGGTGGTATCGGTGAAAACGCCGCGATGGTACGTGAACTGTCTCTGGGCAGACTGGGCGTTCTGGGCTTTGAAGTGGACCACGAACGTAACCTGGCCGCGCGTTTCGGCAAATCTGGTTTCATCAACAAAGAAGGTACCCGTCCTGCGGTGGTTATCCCAACCAACGAAGAACTGGTTATCGCGCAAGACGCGAGCCGCCTGACTGCCTGATTTCACACCGCCAGCTTAGCTGGCGGTGCTGTTTTGTAACCCGTCGAAAGCGACGGTAACGAAAGAGGATAAACCGTGTCCCGTATTATTATGCTGATCCCTACCGGAACCAGCGTCGGTCTGACCAGCGTCAGCCTTGGCGTGATCCGTGCAATGGAACGTAAAGGCGTAAGTCTGAGCGTCTTTAAGCCGATCGCTCAACCGCGTGCCGGTGGCGATGCGCCAGACCAGACTACTGCGATTGTCCGTGCGAACTCGTCTCTGCCAGCCGCTGAGCCGCTGAAGATGAGCCACGTTGAGTCTCTGCTCTCCAGCAATCAGAAAGATGTGCTGATGGAAGAGATCATCGCAAACTACCACGCGAACACCAAAAATGCTGAAGTGGTGCTGGTTGAAGGCCTGGTCCCAACCCGTAAGCACCAGTTCGCTCAGTCTCTGAACTACGAAATTGCGAAAACGCTGAATGCAGAAATCGTCTTCGTAATGTCTCAGGGCACTGACACCCCGGAACAGCTGAACGAGCGTATTGAACTGACTCGCAGCAGCTTCGGCGGCGCTAAAAATACCAACATCACCGGCGTTATCGTTAACAAACTGAACGCACCGGTTGATGAGCAGGGCCGTACTCGCCCGGATCTGTCCGAAATTTTTGACGACTCCTCCAAAGCGAAAGTGGTTAAAGTTGACCCGGCTAAACTGCAAGAATCCAGCCCGCTGCCGGTTCTGGGCGCGGTGCCGTGGAGCTTTGATCTGATCGCCACTCGTGCAATCGATATGGCGCGTCACCTGAACGCCACCATCGTTAACGAAGGCGATATCAATACCCGTCGCGTGAAGTCTGTGACTTTCTGCGCACGCAGCATTCCGCACATGCTCGAGCATTTCCGTGCTGGTTCTCTGCTGGTGACCTCTGCCGATCGTCCTGACGTGCTGGTTGCAGCATGCCTGGCGGCAATGAACGGCGTAGAAATCGGTGCTCTGCTGCTGACTGGCGGTTACGAAATGGACGCGCGCATTACAAAACTGTGCGAACGTGCATTCGAAACCGGTCTGCCGGTATTCATGGTAAACACCAACACCTGGCAGACCTCCCTGAGCCTGCAGAGCTTCAACCTGGAAGTCCCGGTTGACGATCATGAGCGCATCGAGAAAGTTCAGGAATACGTTGCTAACTACATCAACGCTGACTGGGTTGAATCCCTGACTGCGACCTCTGAGCGCAGCCGTCGTCTGTCTCCGCCAGCGTTCCGCTACCAGCTGACCGAGCTGGCGCGTAAAGCAGGCAAACGCGTAGTTCTGCCAGAAGGCGACGAACCGCGTACTGTTAAAGCGGCAGCTATCTGTGCTGAACGTGGTATCGCGACCTGCGTACTGCTGGGTAACCCGGATGAAATCACCCGTGTTGCAGCGTCTCAGGGCGTTGAACTGGGCGCAGGCGTAGAAATCGTTGACCCGGATGTGGTTCGCGAGAGCTACGTGGCCCGCCTGGTCGAACTGCGTAAAAACAAAGGTATGACTGAAACCGTTGCCCGCGAACAGCTGGAAGACAACGTGGTTCTCGGTACCCTGATGCTGGAGCAGGACGACGTTGACGGCCTGGTTTCCGGTGCTGTTCACACCACCGCAAACACCATTCGCCCACCGCTGCAGCTGATCAAAACTGCACCGGGCAGCTCTCTGGTGTCTTCTGTGTTCTTCATGCTGCTGCCGGATCAGGTTTACGTTTACGGCGACTGCGCGATCAACCCGGATCCGACTGCAGAACAGCTGGCAGAAATCGCCATCCAGTCCGCAGACTCCGCAACGGCCTTCGGTATTGAACCTCGCGTAGCGATGCTCTCTTACTCTACCGGCACCTCTGGTGCAGGTAGCGACGTTGAGAAAGTCCGCGAAGCAACACGTCTGGCTCAGGAAAAACGTCCAGACCTGATGATCGACGGTCCGCTGCAGTACGACGCCGCTGTTATGGCTGACGTTGCGAAATCTAAAGCGCCGAACTCTCCGGTTGCAGGTCGCGCTACCGTGTTCATCTTCCCGGATCTGAACACCGGTAACACCACCTACAAAGCGGTACAGCGTTCTGCCGACCTGATCTCCATCGGGCCGATGCTGCAGGGTATGCGCAAGCCGGTGAACGATCTGTCTCGTGGCGCGCTGGTAGACGATATCGTCTACACCATCGCACTGACCGCGATCCAGTCTTCCCAGCAACAGCAGTAATTTGCTGCGTGTGTCGGATAGTGGCGCTAAGCGCCTTATCCGGCCTACACATCATGCTCATAAAAGCCGGAAATAGCTGATATTTCCGGCTTTTTTATCTCCGCAATTGCAGTCGCAAATTCTGAAAATTTTGCTTAGCTGCGCTGCATCAATGAATAACTATTCTTCTCTTCTCATACTTAGTCTCTTTGCTTTGCAACAGGGATAGTCTGTCATGTCTGCAGTTACAGAATCACAATCCGCGAAAAAATGGGCTATGCCCGATACGCTGGTGATTATTTTTTTCGTCGCTATTTTAACCAGCCTGGCCACCTGGGTTGTTCCAGTCGGCATGTTCGACAGTCAAGAAGTGCAGTACCAGGTTGATGGGCAAACCAAAACCCGTAAAGTGGTCGATCCCCACTCTTTTCGCATTCTGACCAACGATGCCGGCGAAGAGCAGTATCACCGGGTGAAATTTTTCACCACCGGCAATGAAAGTCCCGGGCTGATGAATTTTCCGTTCGAAGGGTTAACCTCCGGCTCTAAATTCGGTACTGCCGTTGGCATCATTATGTTTATGCTGGTGATCGGCGGCGCGTTTGGCATTGTTATGCGCACCGGAACCATTGATAACGGCATCCTGGCGCTCATCCGCCATACCCGGGGTAACGAGGTCTTGTTCATCCCGGTGCTGTTTATCCTCTTCTCATTGGGTGGCGCGGTCTTTGGTATGGGAGAAGAGGCGGTCGCCTTTGCCATTATCATCGCCCCACTCATGGTGCGCTTAGGTTACGACAGTATTACCACCGTGCTGGTGACCTACATTGCCACCCAAATCGGCTTTGCCAGTTCATGGATGAACCCGTTCTGTGTGGTTGTCGCACAGGGCATTGCAGGCGTCCCGGTACTCTCCGGCTCTGGTTTGCGTATCGTGGTGTGGGTCGTTGCCACAATGATTGGCCTGACTTTTACGCTGGCCTACGCAACACGCATCAAGAAAAACCCCCTGCTATCCCGCGTTCATGAATCAGACCGTTTTTTCCGCGAACAGCAGGACGAGGTGGTAGAGCGACGCTTCACGCTGGGTGACTGGCTGGTACTGATCGTCCTCACTGCGGTAATGATCTGGGTTGTCTGGGGCGTTATCGTCAATGCATGGTTCATTCCTGAAATCGCCAGCCAGTTTTTCACTATGGGTCTGGTGATTGGCATTATCGGCGTTGTCTTCCGGCTCAACGGAATGACGGTTAACATCATGGCTTCCTCATTCACTGAGGGGGCACGCATGATGATTGCCCCGGCCCTGCTGGTCGGTTTTGCCAAGGGGATATTACTGCTGGTTGGTAATGGTGAGGCAGGCGATGCGAGTGTGCTGAATACCCTGCTACACAGCATTGCCAACGGCATTAGCGGCCTGGACAATGCCATTGCGGCGTGGTTTATGCTGCTGTTCCAGGCGGTATTTAATTTCTTCGTCACTTCCGGTTCGGGTCAGGCAGCGCTCACTATGCCACTGTTAGCGCCTCTGGGCGATCTGGTCGGCGTAAACCGTCAGGTGACCGTGCTGGCCTTCCAGTTTGGTGACGGATTCAGCCACATTATCTATCCAACATCAGCATCATTAATGGCGACGTTAGGCGTTTGCCGGGTGGACTTCCGTAACTGGCTGAAGGTAGGTGCCACACTGCTGGGCCTGCTGTTTATTATGTCCAGCGTGGTGGTGATTGGTGCGCAGATAATGGGGTATCACTAATTCACAAACGCCGGTTGGCGATGTCAAAGCGTGTCACCCGGCCTACCCGATTGCATTACTGGGTAGGCTGGATAAGCGGTGTTTACTCCGCCTCTTCCTGTTTTTCGGCTTTCGCCCCTTCATTCTTGGCGTTGCGGGTCATCCACAGCGCCAGCGCTTTCAGCGAGTCCGGTGTGAACTCATCACAGCGCGCGGTAATTTCTTCCGGCGTTAGCCAGCAGACTTCGCTAATTTCTTCTTCCTGCAGCGCGAACGGACCGTGGGATACGCAGCTAAACAGCCCTCCCCATACGCGACAGTGTTGGTCCTCAAAATAAAACTGACCGTGTTCAGCAAACGGTACGCCTGCAATACCCAACTCTTCTTCCGCTTCACGGCGGGCAGATTCAAGCATTTGCTCATCAGCCTGAACAACACCACCCGCGGTAGCATCCAGCATGCCGGGCAAAAAATCTTTTGTCTCGGTACGACGCTGAACCAGAATTTTGCCCATACCATCATGCACGACGATATACGTTGCGCGATGACGTAAGCGCTGCGCCCGCATTTGTTCGCGGCTGGACTGTGCGATGACTTCATTGTCTTCATTCACAATATCCACCCATTCCGTACTTGCCAAACGATGCTGTTCCACCATCAGGAAACCTTCTTTTTTCTAGCGCTCTTACGGCGCGTTTACGTTTGTGGGGTAACTTACGGATTAATCTCGATCTGCGCAATGATACTTTGATCATTGAGTGCCATTACGCTGAGAACATTATCATCCAGAATCCCGTAACTTGCCGTAAAACCCCCTTTCGGAATACTGGCCGAGCCGGGGTTAAAGTGGTAAATATCACCACGCATCTCGGCAACCGGCAGATGCGTATGCCCATAAATCAGCACATCATCCGCATTAAGCGCCGGGAGGTTTTCCGGGCCATAAAGATGCCCATGCGTCAAAAAGAGCCGCTGATTATCCATCAGAACCTGCTGCCATGGCGCAGTTATTGGAAAATGCAGGAGCATCTGATCCACTTCGCTATCGCAATTACCGCGTACCGCAATAATACGTGACGCCAGCGCGTTCAAGCGGTCAGCAACCTGCGCAGGTGCATAACCTTGTGGCAGCGCATTACGCGGTCCGTGGTTTAAAATATCACCCAATATCACCAGCCATCGCGCCCCGCTTTGGGCAAACAGTTCAAGTACGCGCTCCGTGGCTGGCAACGACCCATGAATGTCCGATGCGAACATCAGCTTCATCACTCACTCCTCGTCGTATAATACCGTTTAATGATACTGGATTATCGCTCGATTATCAGCAGGAACGCTTCGCTGAAAGCGCGATAAAACGTTGTACCGAAGCCCGCTGCCACTGGAAGGTGGCGTAGTCGGCTAACGCCTGCGGAACGTCATCTCCGTTTAGCACCAGACGATTAAGCATTAGCGCTAAATCACAATCTGCGATACACCATTCGCCAAATAAATTTTGTTTCCCATGAGCAAGCAAACTTCCCGCCGTGGCGAACAATTTTTCTGCGCTGGCTTTACCCGCTTCACTCAACGGCGCTTTCTTCACCCCGGCAAACACAACGTCCGTGGAACGTTCTTCACGAACAGGCATCAGGTCGCTGCGGATCCACGCCTGAACCTGGCGGGCTCGCGCGCGTTTTTGCACATCATGCGGATAGATGCGTTCCCACTGCGGCGGCGAGAAGGTCTCTTCCAGGAACTCGGCAATCGCCGATGATTCGCTCAATTCAAAACCATCAATCTCGAGAACCGGCACGCGACGCGTCAGCGCATATCCTTGCCAGGCGGGTTGTAAATGCTCGCCCGCGCTGAGATCAACGGTTTTCAACGTAAAAGGCAGTCCTTTCTCCTGCAGCGCAACGTAAACGGATAATACATAGGGAGAGAAAAAGTTGGCATCTGACCACAGCGTAATTGCGGGTTTGCTCATAATGACCTCGGGATTGGATTGGCTTGCTTTCAAAATATAGAGTCTTTCTCACCCTGTCACTTGATGAAAACTCACGCACGCCAACAGGCTCTATACTTGTCATGACCCGGTTCATCACTCAACGGACGCTGAAAATGATCGACCTCTACTACACACCAACGCCCAACGGTCACAAAATCACGCTGTTTCTCGAAGAGGCGCAGTTGAAATACCGTCTGATTCCTGTCGATATCAGCAAAGGGAATCAATTTCATCCGGATTTTCTGCAGATCTCGCCGAACAATAAAATCCCGGCCATTATCGATAACGCCCCGGAGGACGGCGGTAAGCCGCTCAGCCTGTTTGAATCGGGTGAAATTTTGCTCTATCTGGCGGAGAAGAGCGGCAAGCTGCTCAGCGGTGAATTACGCGAACGCCACACCACGTTGCAGTGGCTGTTCTGGCAGGTGAGCGGTCTGGGTCCCATGTTGGGCCAGAATCATCATTTTAATCATTTTTCACCCCAAACCATCCCTTACGCCATTGAGCGCTATCAGGTTGAAACTCAGCGTCTGTACAACGTGATGAACAAACGTCTGGAAATGTCCCCCTGGTTAGGTGGCGATCGCTACAGCATTGCGGATATTGCTTGCTGGCCGTGGATCCATGCTCATCAGCGTCAGCGTATCGACCTCGATACCTATCCGGCGGTTAATAACTGGTACGAACGCATTCGTACCCGTCCCGCCACGGAACGTGCGCTGCAGCACGCGCCGAGTGAGAACCGATAACGCGATTCGATTCTCGTGTATCATTAAGAGGTTCATACATGGAGGAAACCTGCAATGTCACAACCTGACGCAATTATTCGTATAAAAAACCTTCGTCTGCGCACGTTTATTGGCATCAAAGAAGAGGAGATCCTGAACCGTCAGGATATCGTCATTAACATCGCCATCCACTACCCGGCAGACAAAGCCCGCGCCAGCGAAGATATCAACGATGCGTTGAATTATCGCACCATTACCAAGAGCATTATTTCGCACGTAGAGAGTAACCGCTTCTCATTGTTAGAAAAATTAACCCAGGATGTGCTCGATATCGCACGCGAACATCACTGGGTCACTTATGCTGAAGTAGAGATCGATAAACTTCACGCATTGCGTTACGCCGACTCCGTGTCCATGACGCTGAGCTGGCAGCGCTAATCGTTATCCGGGAGGCAATATGCAGATTCTGATTACCGGTGGTACTGGCCTGATTGGACGCCATCTGATCCCCCGCTTGCTGGAATTGGGGCATCAGATAAGCGTTGTAACACGTACCCCTGATAAGGCCCGTCAGATTCTGGACTCCCGGGTTACGCTGTGGAAAGGGCTGGAGGACAGGCCCAACCTCAATGGCATTGACGCGATTGTTAACCTTGCCGGAGAGCCCATCGCCGATAAGCGCTGGACGGCTGAGCAAAAGGAGCGTTTGTGCCAAAGTCGCTGGGGTATCACCCAGAAACTGGTCGATTTAATCAACGCCAGCGATACGCCACCGACGGCGTTGATCTCAGGTTCGGCTGCCGGATACTACGGTGACTTAGGTGAAGTCGTCGTCACGGAAGAAGAACCGCCGCACAATGAATTTACCCATAAGCTCTGCGCCCGGTGGGAGCAAATTGCCTGCGGCGCGCAAAGCGATAACACGCGCGTATGCCTGCTGCGTACCGGTGTCGTACTGGCACCTGCGGGCGGTATCCTCGGAAAAATGGTTCCGCCGTTTCGCCTTGGTCTGGGCGGCCCCATCGGTAACGGACGTCAGTATCTGGCCTGGATCCATATTGATGATATGGTCAATGCGATCATCTGGCTGCTGGATAACGATTTGCGTGGCCCGTTCAATATGGTCTCGCCGTACCCGGTGCGTAATGAGCAATTTGCCCATGCGCTGGGCCATGCGCTGAATCGCCCTGCTGTCTTACGCGTTCCCGCAACCGCAATGCGCTTGCTGATGGGGGAATCCTCGGTGCTGGTTCTCGGCGGTCAGCGCGCATTACCTAAGCGGCTGGAAGCGTCTGGTTTTGCGTTTCGCTGGTATGATTTAGAGGAAGCACTGGCCGACGTCATTCGATAAGCGCGAAGACTGTTCACTGTCGCCATTACGGTGGTAAGGTTATAAGCCTGACCTCTGTAATGGCGAATTTATGGCGATAATTACCACCCCGCGACTTATCCTCTCCCCGTTTCAACCGACTGACTGGTCGTTTTTCCTGCGACTACGCGAAAACCCGGACATCATGCGCTTTATGGGCACTATCTCCCCGATAAAAGAAACACGCCTGCTGTTCGCCCGGCGTCTTAATGCCCCCCATACGTTTGTCATCCGCCAACATCATGACACGACTCCGCTCGGTGATATTGGCTTGCAGATTAGTCATCACTTTCCGCAAGAAGCTGATATTGGCTATTGCATTATTTCACGCGCTCAGGGAAAAGGGATTGCCAGTGAAGCGGTACGCGCGGTGTGCGACTATGCCTTTGAACACGCTGGCGTAACGGCGATAAACGCGTGGGTGCTGGCGGACAACAAAGGCTCGGTACGCATACTGGAAAAGACCGGCTTTGTGCGCACACAGGTGCTCGAGCAAGCCTATGAAGTGAATGGTGTGCATTATGACGACTGGGGTTATCGTCTGGAGTGCGGGAAGCCGAAGGCCCGGTAAGCAGCAAAAACGCCACCGGGCAATCAAGCGCTTATTTCAGCGATCCTTTAAGGAACTGCTGTAAACGTGGACTTTGCGGATTACCGAAGACCTGCTCCGGATCGCCTTCTTCTTCAATTTTCCCCTGATGCAGGAAAATCACGTGCGTGGAGACATGACGGGCAAACCCCATTTCGTGGGTGACAACCACCATGGTTTTCCCCTCTTCGGCCAGCTGTTGCATGATACGCAATACTTCCCCCACCAGCTCTGGGTCAAGCGCTGACGTCGGTTCATCAAACAGCAGAACCTCCGGCTCCATAGCCAGCGCGCGCGCAATTGAGACACGCTGCTGCTGACCACCGGACAGGTGCACCGGATACTTACCCTGAGCGCGTTCATCAATACCCACTTTAGCCAGATATTTCACCGCACGCTCGCGGGCTTCCTGCTTGTTCAGCCCTAATACCTGAATCGGCGCTTCCATGACGTTTTCCAGCACCGTCATGTGGCTCCACAGGTTAAAGTGTTGAAAGACCATGGTCAGGCGCGTACGCAGCAGGCGCAGCTGATTTTTATCCGCCACCTTGAGCTGACCGTCTTTGTCACGGACCAGGCCAATGTTCTGACCGCTGACCACAATCGACCCGGCGCTCGGTTTTTCAAGAAAGTTAATACAGCGCAGGAACGTACTTTTGCCAGAGCCTGACGAGCCGATAATACTGATCACATCACCCGCATTGGCCTGCAGCGATACCCCTTTCAGCACTTCATGTTCGCCGTAGTGTTTGTGTAAATCGATAACGTTTAATTTATTCTCAGACATCATGTTCTCAGTGCGTCGAAGGTTTTACATGCTGCAACCAGCGTTTTTCCGCTTTACGGAACAGACTGATCAGGACATACGAAATCATCAAATACAGCACGGCGGCAATACCGAAGGCGGTAAACGGCTGGTAGGTCGCCGAGTTGATATCGCGGGCAATTTTCAACAAATCCGGTACCGTGGCCGTAAAGGCCAGCGCCGTTGAGTGCAGCATTAAAATAACCTCATTGCTGTACGCAGGCAGCGCAATACGCAATGCGGAGGGCAAAATAATGCAGCGATACATCTTGAATGAAGAAAAACCGTAAGCGCGCGCGGCTTCAATCTCACCATGAGGCACCGAACGAATCGCCCCGGCAAAGATCTCTGTGGTATAGGCGCAGGTATTCAGCGTTAATGCCAGCACGGTGCAATTCAGCCCGCTGCGGAAAAATGCGTTGAGAAGGTCCGTCCCTTTGACAATTTCCAGCGTGTACATCCCGGAATAAAACACCAGTAGCTGAACGTAAAGCGGCGTGCCACGGAAAATATAGGTAAATAGCCAAATGGGGAACTGGATAAACTTATTGCTGGATACGCGACCAATCGCCAAAAACAGCGCCAGAATGCCGCCCATAACTACGGATGAAATCAGCAACCACAAGGTGATCGCTACGCCGGTAAAGCGATAGCCGTCGGTCCACAGCAGGGATTTCCAGTACTCCTGAATAATCTCAATCACAGGTCAGCCCTCTTCACACCCACAGAGTAGCGGCGCTCAAGGTACAGCAGCACACCATTAGACACGGTGGTAAACACCAGATAGATAAGCCCGCACACGACGGCAAAATAGAATGGCTCCCAGGTGCTCTTCCCGGCAAGCTGCGTCGCTTTCACCACGTCTTCCAGTCCGAGCAGCGAAACCAGCGCCGTCGCCTTCAAAATGACCTGCCAGTTATTGCCAATCCCCGGCAGCGCGTAGCGCATCATCGCCGGGAACATAATCCGGCGAAAAATCTGCGAAGAGGTAAACCCAAACGCCGTCGCCGCTTCAATATGGCCTCTTGGAACCGCCATAAACGCGCCACGGAACGTTTCAGTAAAATAGGCCCCGTAGATAAAACCGAGCGTAATAATCCCCGCCACCATCGGATCAATATCAATCTGGCTGATACCAACCGCGTCAGTGACCGTGTTCAGTGCGATTTGTAATCCGTAGAAAATGAGCAACATCAAGACGAGATCGGGTACCCCACGGATCAACGTCGTGTACCCTTCGAAAATCAGCGCCATTGCCCGGCTTTGCGACAGCTTTGCGCCCGCGCCGACAAGGCCTATCAGAACCGCCAGTACCACCGAGCTAAGAGCAAGCTCAAGCGTCACGATTGCGCCCTGTAAAATAACACCTGAAAAGCCATACAACATGCTGCCTGTCCTGTCGTGTGTGGTGAAGTAAGAAGCCTCTTTTGATTTCAGACAAACTGTTAAATGCCGGATGGCGGCGTTGCCTTATCCGGCCTACAAAATCGCTGTAGGCCTGATAAGCGCAGCGCCATCAGGCATAAATTCAACACGTCAAAATCCACGGGCTTTATCAGCACCAGCGGTGATTAACCGCCATAAACATCAAAATCAAAGTACTTCTTCGCCAGCTTCTCGTAAGTTCCGTCAGCGCGCATTTCTGCAAACGCTTTATTCAGTGCTTCGCGCAGTTCGTTATCCTCTTTGCGCAGCCCCATACCGGTACCCACTCCGAACAATTTCTCGTCTTTCACAGACGGGCCGCCGAATTTGTAATCTTTGCCTACCGGCTGCTTCAGGAAACCTTCGCTGGCCGCAACTTCATCCTGGAACGCGGCGTCAATACGCCCGGCCGTCAGGTCAGAGTAGATATTGTCCTGCCCCTGATAGGAGACAATTTCAATACCTTTCGGCGCCCAGTGTTCATTACCAAACGTTTCCTGAGTTGTGCCCTGCAGTACACCGACACGTTTGCCTTTCAGCGATTCAATGGTCGGCTGGATAGCCGAATCTTTCGCGACCACCAGACGAGAGTCTGCTGCATAAAGCTTGTCGGTAAAGGCGATTTCCTGCTGACGTTTTTCAGTGATCGAAAGTGACGACATGATGGCATCAATTTTCTTCGCTTTTAACGAAGGGATCAGCGCATCCAGCGGGTTTTCAACGAAGGTACATTGTGTATTAATACGCTTGCACAGTTCTTTTGCCAGATCGATGTCAAAACCTACTAATTCACCCTGCGAATTTTTCGATTCAAACGGGGCATAAGTGGGGTCGGTACCGATCCGCACTTTTTGCGGAATAGCGGCAAATGCTGCGGTAGCACTGGAGAACGCCAGAACCAGAGAAAGAGACAACACCAGTTTTTTCATAACTATCCTCAACAGACTGTCTTTTATAGGGGATCTTTACAGGACCAGGTGCAGTTATCGTGCCATTAATCAGGCCAACATGGCAAAGCATTCTGCCCTGTTGGCGGTATTTTTTTGCATGAAAAGCGCTTAAGTATGCATTCATGCTCATTATGTCAGCGATAAAAGCACCAAAATAGTGCACTGTAACTATCATGCACCGTAATCGTTCCCCGTTACGGTGCAATCGCTTCCCGTATTGGCGTATTAGTCGCCGTAGACATTAAAGGCAAAGTACTTTTTCGCCATTTTGTCGTAAGTCCCATCCTGACGCAGTTCGCCGAGCGCTTTATT
The DNA here is from genome assembly GCF_005281055.1 of Citrobacter sp. wls711. Taxonomy (NCBI): domain Bacteria; kingdom Pseudomonadati; phylum Pseudomonadota; class Gammaproteobacteria; order Enterobacterales; family Enterobacteriaceae; genus Citrobacter; species Citrobacter sp. wls711. The sequence continues at coordinate 208,401 of NZ_SZXC01000026.1, forward strand.
AAAGGCCGCTTTCAGCTCTGCGTCATCTTTGCGTAAGCCAATCCCGGTTCCGTCACCAAAGTACTTTTTGTCTTTTACCGAAGGACCCGCAAAATCGTAGTCCTTACCCGCAGGCTGTTTCAGGAATCCTTCGCTAGCCGCAACTTCATCTTGCAACGCGGCATCCAGACGTCCTGCCGTCAGGTCAGAATAGATAAGATCCTGGTTCGCATAGGCCACCACATCCACGCCTTTGCTGCGCCAGGTATCGTTAGCATAGGCCTCCTGGGTGGAGCCTTGCAGTACGCCAACATGTTTTCCCTTCAGCGAATCAAGGGTCGGTTGGATCGGGGAACCCTTCGCAGCAATCAGACGTGAGTCTGCGGCGTAAAGTTTGTCTGAGAATGCGATTTCTTGCTGGCGCTTTTCGGTAATAGACAGCGAGGAGATAATGGCATCGATTTTCTTCGCTTTCAGAGAGGGGATCAGCGCATCAAAGTCACTGGCAACCCAGGTACATTTAATCTGCATACGCTTACACATCTCATTGCCGAGATCGATATCAAACCCGACAAAATCCCCTTTGGCATCTTTAGAGGAAAAAGGGGCGTAGGTGGTATCTGTACCAATACGAACTGTCTGCGGAAGCGCTGCGTAGCTGGCCGCGGTGGCGGAAAGTCCTACCAGCAATGACAAAGCAAGTACCGTCTTCTTCATACATAACCCTCAAGTGGCGAAATTTTATTATGTTTTACGTTGTGTTGTGTGTTTGCAGACTTTTTCATGCAGGTCTTATGCCATTTTCGCGTCGATGAGGATATTCGACGTTAAATATGTTAATAAAACGTTGCAATATTGTCCTGATTTTGAAGATAGCAGGTATGACGGTTGAACCGCAGCGTTTCGTTACGTTTTAACGAATTAAATGTTGAGGATATGATCGCGGTTACAAAATTGCCCTGAAACAGGGCAAGGAATGCAGATATGCACGCTGGCAGAGCGGCTTATGCCCCCTGCCAGCGGGTAAACAGATCGTGCGGGAGAGCAATGTCGAACTGGTCGAGTACACGGTTAACCGTTTGATTAATCACATCATCAAGCGTCTGGGGACGATGATAAAACGCCGGAACCGGCGGCATAATTACCGCGCCTATTTCCGCCGCCTGGGTCATCAATCGCAGATGCCCCAGATGTAGCGGTGTCTCACGTACGCATAGCACCAGTGGACGACGCTCTTTCAGCACCACGTCAGCGGCGCGGGTCAACAGCCCATCGGTATAACTGTGGACGATACCGGAGAGTGTTTTAATGGAACAAGGCAGAATGACCATCCCCGCCGTCTGGAATGAGCCAGATGAAATACTGGCGGCGATATCACGCGCGTCGTGATTCACATTGGCTAATGCCTGCACCTCACGTACGGACAGATCGGTTTCCAGCGCCAGGGTCTGACGCGCCGCCGCACTCATCACCAGATGGGTTTCCACATCAGCAACGTCACGCAAAACCTGTAACAGCCGCACGCCATAAATTGCACCGCTGGCGCCAGAAATACCAATGATGAGTCGTTTCACTGTGAGAGCCCTTTGTTCTTCATGGCGTGACTGTGCCGGATTACCGCGTAGGGTGCAACTGTGAATATGCGGTCGCACTAAGCGAGCTTTCGCGGATCACCAGCCGCACCGGCAGCAGTAAATTTCGCTCATGTTGCTCGCTGAGCAGTAAACGAAACGCATCTCGCCCAAGCTCGCGCTTATCTACCGCCACGGTGGTTAACGCCGGATGCGCCCAGGCAGCGGCATCGATGTCATCAAAGCCAACAATCGCGATATCTTGCGGCACGTTGATCCCCTTTCGCGCGCAGACGCGCATCGCCACCAGCGCGGCAATATCGTTATAGGCAAAGATAGCATCCGGCGGCTGCGGCAGAGTTAACAGTTTGTCCATGCCCTCGACCAGCGCCTGTTCAATATCTTTGACCGGCGGTGCTTCAACACGGTACTCCGCGGGTAAAGACAGCCCGGCGTCAAATAACGCCTGCTGATATCCTTCTACGCGCTGGCGGATACTGTAATGGCGCTGCGAATGGCCGAGAAACGCAATGCGTTTGCGTCCTTGTTCAAGCAGATGCCGTGTCGCAATGAAGCCCCCATGAAAGTTATCCGGATTGACGCAGGGGAAATCCGCCGCCCACAGATCCACCAGCGTGACCGGCAGTGCCAGTTTACGCAGCTCGACCAGAGTTTCCGTTTCCAGATACCCTGCGGCAATCAGCGCGTCAGGCTGATGCAAATTAATGAGTTCAGCCAGCGAATCTTCCGGGCCAATCGGCAAGAAACTCATCGCAATATCGTTTTCCCGGCAGGCGTCAGCCACCCCAAGCATCACGCTGGAATAGAACGGCAATGCACTGGCTATATTGTGCTCGCGGTGCAGCAGAAATAGCAGCCGCTTAATGCGGCCACTGCGCAAACGACCGAAATCGTAACCTTCAGACTCGGCAATCGCCAGTATCCGCTGTCGGGTCTCTTCGCTTAGTCCTGGCTGCCCTTTCAGGGCCCGGGACACGGCGGCAATCGACACACCGCACGCCATTGCAATATCTTTGATTCGGGTCTTGTTTGCCATTCCGTTCGTTTTTACCTGTCACGCGTGGTTAAGCCGATGTCGGGTTCCTTAAGCGCTAAGAATACCACTAACGCGCCAATGATTAACTCTCCCTCATTTCCCTACAGAATAACTAACAGAACCACTAATGGTGCCTCCTACCACCACTATCGTGACACCGATCACTATAAAATAATTATTTCTAGTAAAAATCAGGATCATTTTCACAGAGAAAGAAAACCGTCATATACCGAAATACCCGTACAGCCCTATGCTCAGAACCGTTACATCTTTAGTAAAAACTGTCAGAGATAAGCCGTAATGACTTTTTAAATCATCCCCCTTGTTCGAGGATTGGTTATGACAATTGCTGATAACCTGGATTCTGATGCACAAACCGTTGATGCGGGAGAAACGCTCTCAACCCGCGAAAAGATAGGCTATGGATTAGGCGATGCTGGTGGACACTGCATCTCAGATTTAATAAGCGGCTTTTTACTTTTTTTCTACACCGACGTGTTCGGGCTTAGCCCGGCCATCGTCGGGGCAATGTTTTTTGTTCTACGCATATTCGACGCCGTCTCTGACCCTGTGATGGGCGTGGTTGCCGACCGAACCCGCAGTCGCTGGGGGCGCTTTCGTCCGTGGCAATTATGGACAGCCGTTCCCTTGGGCATTATCGGTATCCTGACCTTTACCGTCCCGGATATCAGCCCCAACATGAAAATCGCCTGGGCATTCGGTACCTACTTCCTGCTTTCCCTGGGCTATACCGCCAACAATGTGCCCTACTGTGCGCTGATAAACGCCGTCACAAACCGCCACGATCAGGTGATGTCGTGTCAGTCCTGGCGTTTTGTATTAAGCGGTATTGCCGGCTTTCTGGTTGCGGTCGGTCTGCCGTGGATGGTGGAATTCTTTGGTCAGGGCAATCTGGCCAAAGGCTATCAATATGGTGTCACCGTACTGTGCTGTGTGGGCATGGTGATGTTTTTACTGTGCTTCTTGTGGGTGAAAGAACGCGTACCGCTGTCGCTGGTCGGCAAATTTACCCTGCGTGAGCATCTGGCCGGGCTGCGTAAAAACGATCAGTTACTGATGATGCTGGTGATGTCCTTCCTGCTGGTGAATATCCTGTGTATTCGCGGCGGCGGATACATGTACTTTATCTCGTATGTTCTGCAGGGCAGCACCGGGTTTATGTCGCTGTTTTTCGGTGTACTGACAGTGGCGGGCATTTTAGGCGCGATCATCGTTAATCCCCTCTCGCGGCGTTTCGATATGGTGCGCTTGTATATCTGCACCAACCTGATTCTGGTAGTATTTGGCATTGCGATGTGGTTCCTGCCAACCGGAGCTGATTACCGTATGCTGTGGCTGGGCTGCATTGCGCTAAACGGCGTGATCCTCGGCTTCACCCTCCCCCTGCACTTCTCAATCATGGCCTTCGCCGACGACTACGGCGAATGGAAAAACGGCGTGCGCTCATCCGGGATGAACTTCGCTTTTAATCTGTTTTTCATCAAGCTCTCGTGGGCATCTTCCGGCGGCATTATCAGTATTCTGCTGATCATGGTGGCCTACCAGCCAGGTCTTGAAAATCAGACCGCAGCCTCTCTTCAGGGCATCACCCTATTGCAAAGCATTGTGCCGGCCATTTTCCACCTCGCACTGGCGCTGTGCCTGCTCAAATGCCGCCTCAATGGCCCGATGATGCAGCGTATTTCAACCGATCTTCACCAACGACATTCACACATTTCCTGAGGTATACATGATGCAGTCTGCTGTGATTGAAGCCGATCTCAACCGAATCACCATCACCGATCCATTTCTGGGTGAATACCAACGCTTGATTCGCGACGTGGTGATCCCGTACCAATGGGAAGCACTGAACGACACGATCCCCGAGGCAGAACCCAGCCACGCGCTGGCTAACTACCGCATCGCCGCCGGTCTGGAACACGGCGAGTTTTACGGCATGGTCTTCCAGGACAGCGATGTCACCAAATGGCTGGAAGCCGTAGCCTGGTCGCTGTGCCAGAATCCAGATGCAGTGCTTGAAAAAACCGCCGACGAGGTGATTGAGCTGCTGGCTCAGGCGCAGTGTGACGACGGCTATCTCAACACCTGGTATACCGTAAAGGAGCCAGGGCTGCGCTGGACCAACGTCGCCGAATGCCACGAGCTCTACTGCGCCGGACACCTGTTTGAAGCGGCAGTCGCCTTCTTCAACGCCACCGGAAAACGTCGACTGCTGAACATCGCTTGTCGCTTTGCCGATCATATCGACACGGTGTTTGGTCCCAAAGAAGGCCAACTGCGCGGCTATCCTGGGCACCCGGAAATCGAGCTGGCGTTGATGCGTCTGTATGAAGTCACTCAGGAACCGCGCTACCAGGCGCTGGCCTGCTATTTCGTCGAGGAACGTGGCAAACAACCCTACTATTACGATATTGAGTTCGAAAAACGCGGCGGTACCCGACACTGGGTTGGTTGGGGCGACGCCTGGCCGGGAATGATCAAAGACAAAACATACACCCATGCGCACAAACCGCTCGCTGAACAGCATGAAGCGGTCGGTCATGCAGTGCGGTCGGTGTATCTGATGACCGGACTGGCGCACATTGCCCGTATCACCCAGGATGAAGAGAAGCGCCAAACCTGCCTACGAATCTGGAACAATATGGTGCAGCGGCGGATGTACATCACCGGCGGTATCGGCTCGCAGGGCATCGGCGAGGCCTTTACCAGCGACTACGATTTACCGAACGACACCGCTTACGGCGAAAGCTGCGCCTCCATCGGCCTGATGATGTTCGCCCGCCGCATGCTGGAAATGGAAGGTGATGCGCACTACGCCGACGTCATGGAGCGTGCGTTTTACAATACGGTGTTGGGTGGAATGGCGCTGGACGGGAAGCACTTCTTCTACGTCAATCCGCTGGAGACGTACCCGAAAAGTATTCCACAAAACCATATTTACGATCACATTAAGCCGGTGCGCCAGCGCTGGTTCGGCTGCGCCTGCTGCCCACCGAATATCGCCCGCACGCTGGTCGCCATTGGTCACTATATTTTCACCCCTCGACCGGACGCGCTGTTTATCAACTTCTACGCCGGGAGCGAAGCGCAGTTCAGCGTAAAAGACCAGACCCTGGCGCTGAACATTAGCGGTAACTATCCATGGGATGAGCGGGTCACTATTCACTTTAGCCAGCCAAAGACCGTTGAACATACCGTCGCGCTACGTCTACCGGCGTGGTGCGAAACACCGCACGTGCAGATCAACGGAGAAACGGCACAAGGCAGAGTGATTAAGGGCTATCTGCATCTGCGCCGTCAGTGGCAGCAAGGTGACATCATTACCCTGAACCTGCCGATGACGGTCCGTCGCGTTTACGCCAACCCACTAGTGCGCCACGCTGCGGGCAAGGTCGCTATTCAGCGCGGGCCGCTGGTGTACTGTCTGGAACAGGCGGATAACGGCGCTGAGTTGCATAACCTGTCGCTGCCAAAAGCAAGCGAGCTGCGTGAAATTCAGGGCGTCGGTGTGCTGAAGGGCAAAGTGTTGCTGCAAGCTGAAGGGCTGCGCGTGTTGAGCGCTGAGAGTGACAAGCCGCTGTACAGCTTTGATAACCGTCAGACAACGGTCGAAAAGCAGACCTTAACGTTTATTCCGTGGTTTAGCTGGGCCAATCGTGGCGAAGGTGAAATGCGGATTTGGGTCGACGAGGCGTAACATAAAAATGCCGGATGGCGGCTACGCCTTATCCGGCCTACAACGATGGTGGACTGTAGGCCGGATAAGACGCAAAGCGTCGCCATCCGGCATGCCCTGACTTACCCTTCGTTGTGCATCTCGAGATTTTCCGCTTCGTTCTGACGCAAGACCGCTTTGGCGTCGTCATTGCGCAGGGAATCGAGGAAATCGAGGTACTGTTGGTCAACGTCTTTGGTGACGTACACGCCGTTGAACACGGAACATTCAAACTGCTGAATATCCGGATTCTCTGCGCGGACGGCTTCGATCAGATCGTTCAGATCCTGGAAGATAAGACCGTCAGCGCCGATGATTTGGCGGATCTCGTCAACTTCGCGGCCATGAGCGATCAGCTCCGTCGCCGTGGGCATATCAATACCATAGACGTTCGGGAAGCGTATTTCCGGTGCCGCAGAGGCCAGGTACACTTTCTTCGCCCCGGCTTCACGCGCCATCTCAATAATTTGTTCAGAGGTGGTCCCGCGCACGATGGAATCGTCTACCAACAGCACGTTCTTATCGCGGAATTCAGCACGGTTGGCATTCAGCTTACGACGCACGGATTTACGACGCAGTTGCTGACCCGGCATGATAAAGGTACGGCCGACGTAACGGTTTTTCACAAAGCCCTGACGGTACGGTTTACCGAGGATCCGGGCAATTTCCAGCGCGATATCGCACGAGGTTTCCGGAATAGGGATCACCACATCGATGTCCAGATCTTCCCACTCACGAGCAATTTTTTCGCCAAGCTTGGTGCCCATATTCACGCGGGCGCTGTAGACGGAAATCTTGTCGATGAACGAATCAGGACGCGCAAAGTAAACGTACTCAAACAGGCACGGGTTGCTGACCGGATTATCCGCACACTGACGGGTAAACAAGTTGCCTTTTTCAGTGATATAGACCGCTTCACCCGGCGCAACGTCGCGCAGAAATTCAAAGCCAAGGGTATCCAGCGCCACGCTTTCAGAAGCCACCATATACTCGGTGCGGCCATCACCAATATCGCGTTTACCCAGCACCAACGGACGGATACCGTTAGGGTCGCGGAAGGCAACCATACCGTGGCCGATAATCATCGCTACACAAGCATAGGCACCACGGATCTGGCGGTTCGTCGCGGCGATCGCGGCAAAAATATTGTCCGCTTCCAGCGGGTAGTGGCGGAAGTTATCCAGCTCACTGGCGAAAATATTCAGCAGGATTTCTGAATCGGAAGTGGTGTTGATGTGGCGGCGCTTTTCTTCAAACAGCTTTTTACGCAGCTCATGGGCGTTGGTCAGGTTGCCGTTGTGGGCAAGCGTGATCCCGTACGGTGAGTTGACATAAAAAGGTTGAGCTTCGGAGGCGCTGGAGCTGCCAGCAGTTGGATAACGCACATGACCGATGCCCATATTGCCCTGCAAACGCTGCATATGGCGAGCTTCAAAAATGTCGCTCACCATGCCGTTCGCTTTTCGCAAGCGGAAGCAGTTGTTGGCATCAATGGTGATGATGCCAGCGGCATCCTGGCCACGATGCTGGAGCACCGTTAACGCGTCATAAATCGACTGGTTTACCGGCATAACACCGGCGATACCGACAATACCGCACATACGTCTTTTCCTCGTTCAGCAACGACCCAAAATTTATACTTTGGGCAAGAAACTTGACGAGCTTTGCAGATAGTCAAAGAACCATCTGATGATGAAACTGAACTGCGGGATCAGCTGAGACTTACTCCAGTCTTCACTTTTCGACACACCGGTAAACGTATCGAGAAAGAACAGTATGGCGGCGACGATCAACGCTCCGCGCAAAGCACCGAAGCAGATCCCCAACACCCTGTCGGTACCCGACAGACCTGTTTTCTCCACCAGTTGGCCTATCACAAAGTTAACGATAGCGCCGACGATAAGTGTCGCGATAAACAGTATCGCGATAGCAATCCCATTTCGAACCAGTTCGTCTTCAAAGCCCGTAAACCAGACAGACAGGTAAGTGTAGTAATGGCTGGCGACAAAGAAAGCACAACCCCAAGTCACCAACGATAATGCTTCACGAACAAAGCCACGGATCAGGCTAACCAGACAGGAAAAACCAATCACCGCGATAATGGCGTAATCAATCCAGACCATATATGTCCCACGATTTTACGCCCTGTCGTCCTGTTCGGGGCGCATTCTAACAGAAAAAGAAAACGTTTGCGTAGGGATTTCCTTTCCACGCGTAAATAAAAATGGCGCTGAAAAAATCTTCAACGCCATCTAACTTTTTGCCTCTTTGGGCACTGCCGGATGGCGGTGTAAACACCTTATCCGGCCTACCTAAGCGTAGCGCCGTAGAGCGCAGCGCCATCAGGCAACGTCCCCCTTAATTAGGGGTATATCCCATCACGACCCCACTCAAGCCGGAGATCTTCTGCAGTTCGCCAAGCGAATTTTTCAGCTTATCTCTGGAGGCATCAGGCCCAACGAGAATACGGGTTATTTTACCCTGTACCGGCGTGGACGGGGAAGTAAATACCCGGAAACCCGCACCGCGAAGTTTACCCACGATCTCATTGACCTTGTCCGCATTTTTCAGCGCACCCAGTTGCACAACATACGCTTTGCCGGTCGGTGCCGGCGCTTCTGCGACAACCGGTTTCGGTGCAGGTGCAGGGGCCGGTGTTGGCACTGGCGTCGCAACAACAGGTTGTGGCTTCGGTTTAGGTTTAGGTTGCTCGACCGGCGCAGGAATAGGATCAAACTCCGCGCCGTTAGCTACCGGCAGGCGCGACGGATCCAACGACGGCGCGGCAGCATCGCCCGCGCGCACCTCTTCTGCTGCACCTTCCGGCGGCTGCGTCGGCAGCGCCTGCGTTGCCGCCGGCATCATATCCGGCTCATCGCGATCGCCAGGTTTAGGCACCAACGGAATGGCCGCAAACTCATCCTGATAATGTTTTTTCTGCCCGTCAAGCAGCCCGGGAAGCACAATCACCCCGAGCGCAACCAGCACAATTGTGCCGACTAATCGATTCTGAAACTTACTCGCCACCGCTTCTCCCCACGTCTATCACTTCCATGACATGTGCGACAGTGTGAAACGATCCACACACCAACACGGTATCTTCTGGTTTTGCATCTGCCAACGCCGCACGCCATGCCTGCGCCACGCTATCATAGGCTTCACCTGTTCCCAGATGTTCCAGCAGTTGTTCTGCCGTCGCGCCTCGCGGCCCTTCCAGGGGCGCACAATACCACGCGTTTACCACACTTTTCAGCCAGGCCAGCGTACCAGCAATGTCTTTATCATGTAGCATACCGATAACCGCAAGCACGCGCCCGTTTTTCACTAACTTTTTCAGACGCCCGGTCAGATATTCTGCTGCATGAGGGTTATGTGCGACATCAAAAATAACGCGCGGCGATTCGCTCACAATCTGGAAACGCCCCGGTAAAATGGCCTGCTCAATCCCCTCACGAATCGCTTGCTCGCTAACATCAAGTCCGCTTGCCCGTAGCGCAGCCAACGCCGTGGCGGCATTAGGTTGCGGCACCTGAGGTAACGGAAGATGCGTCAGCGTACCGTGACTGTCGGTAAAGGACCAGTCGCTTTCCGTCACCACATAGCGCCAGTCAACGCCACAGCGCTGCAAAATAGCCCCGGTCTCTTGTGCCACATCGGCAATGGTGTAAGGCATTTCCGGTTCACCGACAATGGCCGGTTTTTCAGCGCGGAAGATCCCAGCCTTCTCACGACCAATGCTTTCGCGATCCGGCCCCAGCCAGTCAGTATGGTCAAGTGCAATACTGGTGACCACGGCGACATTAGCATCAACGATATTGGTAGCATCAAGACGCCCGCCCAGGCCGACTTCCAGAATCACCACATCAAGCTTAGCCTGCTTAAACAACCACAGCGCCGACAGCGTACCGTATTCAAAATAGCTCAGCGAAATATCACCGCGTGCGGCTTCAATCTCGGCAAACGAGGCAGTATGGGCAGATTCCGCGAGTTCACGCCCCTGCACGCGAACACGTTCCGTGTAGCGCACCAGATGAGGAGAACTGTATACCCCGACTTTATATCCCGCCGCGGTCAGTACGGATTCCAGCGTACAGCAGGTTGTACCCTTACCGTTGGTGCCTGCCACCGTGAAAACAAACGGCGCGGGTTTCAGCACACCCAGATTTCGTGCAACCTGGCTGACGCGCTCGAGGCCGAGATCGATGGTTTTACTGTGCAGGTTTTCCAGATAAGAAAGCCACGACGCCAGGGGCGACGCGGCTTGGGGAATACGTTTATTGTCCATGATGCCTGTCAATTCGTCACGTTAATAAAAGCAAAAGGGCAGCGCCAACCGGCCTGCCCTTTTCTACTCGTCGTCTTTCACGTTGCAGGCGCGTTGGCTGTGCTCGCTCCCCCGAATCACTTAGCGGTGTAAGCTCATCGGGAATCACTCACCGTCTTCCTGCGACGCGAAATCCATAGAGTCCGTTATCAGGCCTCTGATTCCTGATCGGGTACCGGAGGTACCACTACGCCTTCCGTCGGCTCATCCGGATTCGGCGCCGGAAGATTCATCAGCTTCGCCAGAACGCTCGCCAGTTTCAGGCGCATTTCCGGACGGCGGACGATCATATCGATAGCGCCTTTTTCAATCAGGAATTCACTGCGCTGGAATCCCGGCGGCAGTTTTTCACGTACGGTTTGTTCAATAACACGTGGACCGGCAAAGCCAATCAATGCTTTCGGTTCAGCAATGTTGAGGTCGCCCAGCATCGCGAAACTTGCGGAAACACCGCCCATGGTTGGGTCAGTCAGTACAGAGATATACGGTAAACCGCGTTCCTGCATTTTTGCCAGCGCCGCAGAGGTTTTAGCCATCTGCATCAGCGACATCAGCGCTTCCTGCATGCGCGCCCCGCCGGAAGCGGAGAAGCAGATCAGCGGACAATTGTCTTCCAGCGCCTGCTCAACGGCACGAACAAAACGTGCGCCAACCACAGAACCCATGGAGCCGCCCATAAACGCGAACTCGAATGCGGCTGCAACGACCGGCATACCGTGAAGCGTGCCTTTCATTACTACCAGCGCATCTTTTTCACCGGTTTCTTTCTGCGCAGAAGCCAGTCTGTCTTTGTACTTCTTGGAGTCACGAAACTTCAGCAGGTCTTTCGGCTCAAGCTCGCTACCCAACTCCACAAGAGAACCTTCATCTAACAGGCTATGCAGGCGATTGCGCGCCGACATGCGCATATGATGGTCACACTTCGGACAGACCTCAAGATTACGTTCCAGCTCAGCACGGTATAGTACCTGACCGCAGCTATCACACTTGGTCCACACCCCTTCAGGAATGCTTGCCTTGCGGGTGGGAGTAATATTGCTTTTAATTCGTTCAATCCAGCTCATTGGTGACCTTTCTGCCTGAACCTTAGTCAGCTTTGTTATAAGGGGCGCATAATGCCATTTTTGCCCCCAACAGACCATGAATGTTGCACATTAAAACATAACAGCCCGAAACTTTGGACAAAAAAGTGGTCGAACCGCTGAGTTACTTTCTATTTTTGCGCCCTTGATGCTGCGCGTTTGTGACGAATCACTTCGATAACACCAGGCAATACGGAGAGGACGATAATCGCCACAATCAATAATTTCAGGTTTTCCTGCACCACCGGCAGATCGCCAAACAGATAGCCTGCGTAGGTGAACAGTAATACCCACAGCAGCGCGCCCGCTACGTTAAACAGTGCAAAATGACGGTAGGACATGTGTCCCATACCGGCAACAAACGGTGCAAATGTGCGTACGATAGGGACAAAACGCGCCAGAATAATGGTTTTACCGCCATGACGCTCATAGAACGCGTGGGTTTTATCCAGATAGCTGCGACGGAAAATTTTCGAGTTCGGATTGCTGAACAGCCTTTCGCCGAACACCCGACCGATAGTGTAGTTCACCGCATCGCCCACGATTGCCGCCACGATCATTAACGCCACCATCAGATGGACATTTAAATCATTAGTGGGCAATGCAGAAAGCGCGCCTGCGACAAACAGCAGCGAATCTCCCGGCAGGAACGGCGTAACCACCAGTCCGGTTTCACAGAACAGGATCAGAAACAGAATGGCATATACCCAGACACCGTATTCCGCGACCAACTCCGCCAGGTGCACATCAATGTGCAGGATAAAATCAATAAGAAAGTAAATCAGTTCCATAGTATGCCTTTATACGACTCAAATTAGTCCGCCAGAAATAGCGGGCCCATCGGCGGTTTTGGCAGGTCAAACCGGTCGGGGTAATCTACCGCCACCAGATACAAACCTTCCGCTTTCGCCGTTGCCGCTGCCAGCGTTCTGTCCTTCGCCGCTAACAGTTCTGCTATCCAGCTCTCCGGCTGGTTGTGGGCACCTACTTCCATCAGGCTGCCAACAATATTCCTGACCATATGATGTACAAAGGCATTCGCTTTAATATCTACCACCACATAAGGACCATGACGCGTAACGTTAATGTGCATCACGTTACGCCACGGTGTGCGCGACTGGCACTGCACTGCCCGAAACGAGGTGAAATCATTCTCCCCAATCAGGCATTGGGCCGCACGATGCATACGTTCAGCATCCAACGGCTCATAGTAATGCGTCACGCCTTTACCCAGAACTGCTGGGCGCAACCGATGATTGTAGATGATATAACGGTAGCGGCGCGCCGTGGCGCTAAACCGCGCATGAAAATCATCCGGTACAGCTTTCACCCAACGCACGGCAATGTCACCAGGTAAATTCGCATTTACCCCCAGCGTCCATGCCGCATCTTTACGTTGCGCGGTGGTCTCAAAATGCACCACCTGGCCCGTACCATGAACGCCAGCATCGGTACGCCCGGCACAAAATACCGTGATGCGTTCATTGGCGACCTGCGAAAGTGCTTTTTCCAGCTTTTCCTGAACGCTGCGAACTTCGTTCTGGCGCTGCCAGCCATAATATTTGCTGCCATCATACTCAATACCCAGCGCAATTTTATGGACGGGCAGCTGTTGCAGGTCAGACATTAGTACATATACTCCTGCACCAGTTTTTCAGCGATTTTCACCGCCATCAACGCGCCGCCAAAGCGTACGTTGTCTGCTACAGACCAAAACTGTACCTGTTCTGGCATACCGTAATCATTGTGCACGCAGCCTACCGAAAGATGTGGGCTACCCGACGCATCGCTGACCTGGGTTGGGAAATCGGTCGCTTCTGACAGCACAATGTCCTCGCCGCGCTCAAACGCATCGCGCGCTTCTTCTGCTGCCAGCGGACGTAACGCTTCAAAGCTCACCATTTGCGCATGACCGTAGAACACCGGCGACTGCACAATGCTGGCGGAGATCATCAGCCCCTCGTCCTGCATGATTTTACGCACTTCATCAACGATACGACGCTCTTCACGCACACTGCCTTCGCGGTCTGGCAGCAACGGCAGCATGTTGAACGCCAGTTGACGGCCAAAGAAATCGTCGTCATCAACCGGAATACCGTTGAGCAGCTTCGCACTTTGCCCGGCCAGCGCATCCACCGCTTTTTTACCGTGGGCGGAAGCTGAGATAATATTGGTCACCGTAATACGCGAAAGCCCACCGTCGTCAATCAACGGTTTCAATGCAGACAACAGTTGGCTGGTCAGGCTGCCAGGGACCGCAATCACGTTGCGGTTGCGGTAATCTGCCAGTACGAACGGGTTCACGTCCGGTACCACCAGCGGGACATCGGGTTCGAGGGCAAACAGACCACTGCTGTCAATCACCAGGCAGCCTGCATTGGTGGCTTCATCGACCCATGCCGCGGTAGCTTCCACGCCCGCGACAAAAAAGGCCAGCTGCGCTTGAGTCCAGTCAAAGTCAGCGACGTCCTGGACAATGATTGATTTACCGTTAAAACGCAGGTGCTCACCCGCGCTTTCATTACGAGCCAGCGCATAGATCTCACCGACCGGGAACTGGCGTTCTGCCAGCGTGTCGAGCAGGGCTTCGCCTACGGCGCCCGTTGCGCCCAGAATGGCAATATTCCAGCCTTCAGACATGGTGATTTACTCCAGAAATACGTAAGCGTCCCTGTCGTATTATTCGACAGGGAGCATTAAGAAGACATTAATGTGCCGGGTGATGAACGGCGTTAAAACCCAGCTTACACAACAAGGTAGCGGCAGCGGCGTCGTCACACATGACGTACAAAGACGACCATTCACGGCGCTCAAGGTAATTTTTACGCAGTTTATCAAACTCACCCGGAATTCCAGCGACTTTACGCAGCGGCGCATCGTCGCGGCGCACATCATACACTAAATGCACCAGCCTTTTCAGCGTTGGCTGATCCAACGGGCCGTGCAGCGTGATGCGTCCAAATTCCGGGGCAGGTAACAGGGTGCTCAGTGCAACGTGCTGTTCGCGGCCAATAAACTTGCTATAGGCCTCAAAGACCTGCGTGGTTCCCCGAGCCTTCCCTTCAAGGGTGTATCCTGCAATATGCGCCGTACCGATATCCGCTTTCTCGAGCAACGTGACATTCAGGTCCGGCTCGCCCTCCCAGACATCCAACACCACGCTCAGATGTTGCCCGGCATTAAGGCGGGACAGCAACGCGGTATTGTCGATCACCGGCCCACGGCAGGCGTTAATCAGGATGGTGCCCGGCTTCAGTCGGCTAATCAGTGCTTCATCAGCCAAATGCAGGGTCTTGTACGGACCGTCTTTAAACAGCGGCGTATGGAAAGTCAGTACATCGGCGTGCTCAACCAGTTCGTTCAGCGAGCGGAAATCGCCCTCGTCTCCCCGGTCAGCACGCGGCGGATCGCAAAGTAACGTGCGGATCCCTAATGCTTCCAGTCGCGCCTGCAAACGCGCGCCCACATTGCCGACACCAACAATACCCACGGTGCGATCGACTAACGCAAAACCATCGCGCTCCGCCAGCATCAGCAGTGCTGAAAAGACATACTCGACAACCGCAATCGCATTGCAACCGGGCGCGGCGGAGAAGCCAATCTCTGACTGTGCAAGCCAGGCTTCATCCACATGGTCAGTGCCCGCAGTTGCCGTCCCGACAAACTTAACCGGTTTCCCGCCAAGCAGTGCTTCATTGACCTTCGTCACCGAGCGCACCATTAAGGCGTCCGCATCATCCAGTTCTGCGACGGGAATCGGACGACCGGGAACCGCTTTTACCTCCCCCAAACGACTGAACAGTTCGCGGGCATAGGGCATATTTTCATCAACGAGGATTTTCACGTCTTTCGCACCTGTTTGAGAACGAGAGTTAACCGGGCAAGTGTGCCATAATCTCGCCGCCAGGCATACTGCGAGACCTGGCTAGCACAGTTTTAAGGAACAGAGATGATGCAGCCCATTTCAGGTACGCCCGCGCGCCCTCCCGGTGAAGGCCAAAACACCCCTTCCGTTGCGGGCGAACAACCGTTATCCACGCAACAACGTACTGTGCTGGAACGACTGATTACCCGTCTGATTTCACTTACCCAACAGCAGAGCGCTGAGGTGTGGGCCGGAATGAAGCACGATCTGGGCGTCAAAAGTGATACGCCGTTACAGTCGCGTCACTTTCCTGCTGCAGAACAAAACCTGACCCAACGACTTGGGGTTGCTCAGCAAAAACATGTCAATCGTCAGGTGCTGGCGCAGCTTACGGAACTGCTGAGTCAGGGGAATAATCGTCAGGCAGTGAGCGATTTTATCCGTCAACAGTACGGACAAACGGCGCTCAGTCAACTCACGCCCGATCAGTTGAAAAATGTGCTGACGCTATTGCAGCAGGGGCAGCTTTCTATTCCGCAGCCACAGCAACGCCCGGCAACCGCTCGCCCTCTGCTACCTGCCGAGCACAACACGCTGAATCAACTGGTTACAAAAGTAGCGGCCGCTACCGGAGAATCCGGCAAGCTGATCTGGCAGTCGATGCTGGAACTGTCTGGGGTTAAAAGCGGTGAGCTAATCCCGGCAAAACAGTTTACGCACCTTGTCACCTGGCTACAGGCGCGCCAGACGCTGAGCCTGCAAAATGCCCCGACGTTGCAAACGTTGCAGGCGGCGCTCAAGCAGCCGTTAGAGCCAAATGAACTTGTGGCCATCAAGGACTACGCGCAGCAAACGTATCAGATCCAACCGCAAACGATTCTGACCACCGTGCAGATACAGGATTTGCTCAACCAAATCTTCCTGCGCCGCGTTGAGCGTGACAGGGAGCAGGAATTACGCGATCCGCGCCACCTCCAGCCGATTTACAGCCCGTTCGCACCGGTGATTGAAACCATTAAATCACTGTCGGCGCGACCGGGACTGCTATTTGCGGCGCTACTGGTTGTGTTAGCTATATTCTGGCTCGTCGTTTAGCTTTTGCGCAACGTCAGCAGCGTCACAACAATCCCCACCACCGCGGAAATCGCCCCGGCAAGGAATACCGAGGAATAGCCGTACGCGGTGGCCAGAACGCCCGCGACAGGACCGCTTACGCCGTAGGAGATATCCTGAAATGCGGCGTAACCACCGAGTGCAGTACCGCGTACCTGTGCAGGAACGCGCTTCACCACTTCCACGCCCAGCGCCGGGAAGATCAGCGAGCATCCGGCCCCGGTTAATGCTGCACCCAGCAGCGCAATCCAGGCCGTTGGCGCCTGCCAGAGCAGCAGCAGCCCCACAGTTTCAACCAACAAAGAAACCACCGCCACCTTCACGCCGCCAAACCGATCCGGCATCCAGCCAAATAGAATGCGCATGAGCACAAACGCACCGCCGAACGCGGTCAGGGTAAAACCTGCCATCGTCCAGCCATTGCTGACAAAATAGAGCGAAATAAACGTGCCGATCACCGCAAACCCCACGCCCTGCAGCGCTAACCCCAGCCCCGGTTTCCAGATAAGCCCAACCACGCTCCATAGCGAAGGACGTTCCCCCGCATGGGCGGGCACTTTACGCACGGTGCCGTTGAATGCCCATGCCAGCAGCGGCAATGCCATGGTGGTCGCCGCCAGCGCTGCAAAGCCAAAATGGCTGTGGATCAGCAGACCCAACGGCGCACCGGCCGCCAGGGCGCCGTAAATCGCCATCCCATTCCACGACATCACCTTGCCGGAGCGCGTTGGCCCAACCAGCCCCAGTCCCCAGGTCAGGGTGCCGGTCAACAACTGACTTTCGCCAAAGCCGAGGATCAGACGTCCGACAATCAACAACGCAAACTTTACTGGAACGGAAACGGGTAAAAGTGCCGCTAATAGCCACGCGACTCCCGCCAGTGCACAGGCCAACATCCCCTGCAGCGCCGAACGTTTGGCACCGTATTGATCGGCTAAGCGCCCGGCGTAGCCACGTGTTAAGACCGTTGCCAGAAACTGGATGCCCACGGCAATACCGACCATGGTGTTGCCATAGCCTAGCTCCTGGTGCACAAACAGTGGGATGACGGGTAAAGGTAGCCCGACCGTCATATAGGTCAGGAAAACGGCAAAAGCGATACGAAACAGCGACACATTCGCCGACGGTGTTTTTTCTTGTTGGGTTACTGCTGTCATGCGTTACTCCAGAATGCAGAGTAAGGCGAGGAATGCCCACGCCCCCCTCTACCTGACGATCAGGATTAAGGTGCGTTGGATAACGTTAAACGCTTACGCATTATCATGAGGATAATGTTGAACCCGGAGTCTGCCTGTGAGCGTCTTAACTTGTCAACCGGGAATCATTTACCGGCGTATTAATCTTGTGAATCGTCTTCAAAGAGAAACGGAAAGACGGCACCAATCCCTTTTGCCCCAAACAGTCGGGTCACCTCCTTGCGCTGTCCGGGGGTCAACAGCCTGAACATCATTTCCCAGATCTCTTTAGGATCAGCTTCCTGCAAGGCGTTATCCTCTGGCGCTATTGTTTTCTCTTGTTCATTCAAATAAGAGCGAAGATACAAGGGAAAAACAGAAATATGAAACTCCTCGGCTTTAGATTTGATGCGCTTACGCTTGACGCCTTCCTTCCCTTCACTGTACGGATTTAAACGCAGGCGTACGGCAGGCGCGCTTCCCGGAAACCCCGGCAATTCAAGACATTCCTTAACTGTGAACCACTCTTTTGCCATCAGTTTCTTTCCTTTCCCCTGATGAAATAAAAATATTTTTTCTTTTCCGCGAAATTTCACAGTTATTCTGGCAATATTCCCATGACAAAAAGAAAGTAACATTCTTTTTATCACCCTGATTTATACCCTGAAAAATATCGGCGCCGATAACACATCTTCTTAGGATTACAGAATGGAACACAAAAGCCAAGACTGGCATCGTGCAGATATTAAAAGTGCACTGGAAAAAAGAGGTATTACGCTCAGAGATCTTTCACGTGCAGCGGGTTTATCTCCCGATTCATTGCGTAATGTGTTTACACGTAGCTGGCCTCGAGCAGAAAGCATCATCGCCAAGGCGTTGGGAACAACACCCGAAGCAATTTGGCCATCACGCTACGACGGTTCACGAACTGAAAATAAAACGGACATACAGAATAACTAATAATTATAAATAGATTATTCAAAATCGATACAGCAGGAAAATAAATACACTCTGTCAATTGCATTTCTTATATTAATAGCACTTTCTGTCATTTCAGATGTTTTAAATACTGTTAAATCATTATGTCATTACACATACTATTAACAGTAACGACTATGAGCTGGAATAAAACGACAGCCGCTAATTACGCTAAATCACATGCGGGCAGCCATTCTCAAAAGCGTTGTGCAGAATATACCCGTAAGGCCATTCAGGCTGGAGGTATCACTCTAGGACATACTTATCACGCCAAAGATTATGGTCCATTGCTAAAAAGTGCCGGGTTCAGCGTTATTGGTACCTTTGAACAACCGCGCGAGGGTGATGTCATCATCATTCAGCCCTATGCTGGAGGAAACCCGAGTGGTCATATGGCGATATATGACGGGAGAGAATGGTATTCCGACTTTAAGCAGCGTGATATGTGGGCGGGTCCAGGATATCGGGCGGCTAAGCCGTCATACACTATTTACAGGAAGCAGTAATGAAAACGTTCTCGTTTATTGCTCTGATCCTGCTGTTGTGCGGTTGCACCACAACCCACCACGACAGTACCGAGGATGTTAAACAGTTCTATCTCTCGTGGATGAAAGCCTGGACTGAAGGTAACGACACCTCGACATTAATGCAGCGCTACGTGGCTAAAGACGTTATCAACCGTCTGGCGATGATTGATACGCTGTATGAACAGGAGATTCTGGATGCAGACTACTTTATGTATGTGCAGGATTACGCCCCGGAGTGGATCCCGCAGTTACGGGTTGGGCAGGCTCGGCCCTTTCTTGGCGGTGAAAAAGTTGACGTTCAGTTAGGTACTGAGTCGGCACCTGTTCGGTTGGAGGTATATACACGCCGGGAGGACGGTCGCTGGAAAATTTATCGCGTCCATGATGCAGGCGGTCATTTCGAATACCCGATCTACAGCGCCGGAGATATTACGCGGGCCAAAGCATGGTCTGCTGAAATCGCCCCGGAATACGAAAAAATGAATAAATAAAAGGGAGCCTGATGGCTCCCCTTCGATTATGCGTTGCTGCCGGATAGCGGTATAACGCCTTATCCAGCCGACAACGTCAGACTTACGCTTTCAGCTTACGCATAACCAGCGTGGCATTCGTGCCGCCAAAGCCGAAGCTGTTGGACATGACGGTCGTCAGCGCTTTTTCAGTCGGCTCGGTCACGATGTTCAGACCCGCCGCCTGCTCATCCATCTCTTCGATGTTGATGCTTGGTGCGATAAAGCCGTGTTCCAGCATCAGCAGGGAGTAGATAGCTTCCTGCACGCCAGCCGCGCCCAGAGAGTGACCAGTCATCGCTTTGGTTGCGGAGATCGCCGGGCTGTTGTCGCCGAAGACTTCACGGATAGCGCCCAGCTCTTTCACGTCGCCTACCGGAGTAGAGGTACCGTGGGAGTTCAGGTAGTCGATTGGCGTATCTACGCCGTTCATCGCCATCTGCATGCAGCGCACTGCGCCTTCACCTGATGGAGCCACCATGTCTGCGCCATCGGACGTTGCGCCGTAGCCAACGATTTCAGCATAGATATGCGCGCCACGTGCCAGAGCGTGTTCCAGCTCTTCAACCACAACCATACCGCCGCCGCCTGCGATAACGAAACCGTCACGGTTCGCATCATAAGTACGGGATGCTTTTTCCGGGCAGTCGTTATATTTGGTAGACAGTGCGCCCATGGCATCGAACTCACAGGCCATTTCCCAGCACAGCTCTTCGCCGCCGCCAGCAAAAACGATATCCTGTTTGCCCAACTGAATCTGCTCAACCGCGTTACCGATACAGTGCGAAGATGTCGCACAGGCGGAGCTGATGGAGTAATTCACACCGTGGATTTTAAACGGGGTTGCGAGGCAGGCAGAAACGCCTGAGCCCATCGCTTTTGTGACCACATACGGGCCAACCGCTTTCAGGCCACGCGGGCTACGCATTGCGTCAGCGCCGAACACCTGAAAACGTGGGGAGCCGCCGCCGGAACCTGCAATCAGGCCAACGCGCGGGTTATTCTGGTAAACTTCTGCAGAGAGGCCGGCGTCAGCCACTGCCTGCTCCATAGAAAGGAATGCATAGATGGATGCGTCGCTCATAAAGCGCACAACTTTACGGTCAATGAGTCCAGTGGTATCCAGTTTTACGTTGCCCCAAACGTGGCTACGCATGCCGGAGTCCTTCAGCTCCTGAGAGAAAGTGATCCCTGAACGTCCTTCACGCAGAGATGCCAGGACTTCCTGCTGGTTATTACCGATGCTGGAAACGATGCCCAAGCCAGTAATCACTGCACGTTTCATTCAATACCTCTGTAAGTCGCACTATTTTAAAGTTTCGAGTGGCACAATAGCGTACACTTGTACGCCGAACAAGTCCGATCAGCCATTTTATGTGGAAATTTGCGCACTCAGGCACTCATCGTTAAGATCGAGACACAGCAAGCCAGACGAGTAACTTACGTGAAACAATACGCGATACAACCTGCCAACCTCGAATTCAACGCTGAGGGTACACCTGTTTCCCGAGATTTTGACGATGTCTATTTTTCTAACGATAACGGGCTGGAAGAGACGCGTTATGTCTTTCTCGGCGGCAATCATCTCGCAGATCGATTCCCCACGCACTCACACCCGTTATTTGTAGTGGCGGAAAGTGGTTTTGGCACCGGACTAAACTTCCTCACCCTCTGGCAGGCATTTGCAGCTTTTCGTAATGCGCACCCTGACGCTACCCTGGAAAGATTACATTTCATCAGTTTTGAAAAATATCCGCTGACGCGTGACGACCTGATGCTGGCCCATCAGCATTGGCCGGAACTGGCTCCGTGGGCTGAGTCATTACAGGCTCAGTGGCCGCTGCCGTTAGCAGGTTGTCATCGACTGCTGTTGGATGAAGGTCGGGTTACGCTGGATTTGTGGTTCGGCGATATTAACGACCTCACCAGTAAGTTGGATGAATCCCTGAACCAGCAGGTCGACGCCTGGTTCCTCGACGGTTTCGCACCGGCAAAAAATCCCGATATGTGGACACCGACGCTGTTTAACGCCATGGCCCGACTGGCCCGTCCGGGCGGCACGCTGGCAACCTTCACCTCCGCAGGTTTTGTCCGTCGGGGCTTGCAGGACGCCGGTTTTACAATGCAGAAATGCAAAGGCTTTGGGCGCAAACGTGAAATGCTGTGCGGCGTGATGGAACAACACCTCACGTTCCCGTCACCCGCACCGTGGTTCTCACGCGCCAGCACGGAAAAACGGGAAGCGGCTATTATCGGGGGCGGTATTGCCAGCGCACTGCTGTCGCTGGCTCTCTTACGTCGTGGCTGGCAGGTAACGCTGTATTGCGCTGACGATAAGCCTGCACAGGGCGCATCCGGTAATCGTCAGGGCGCACTTTACCCTTTACTCAGTAAACATGACGCCGCCATTAATCTCTTTTTCCCCACCGCATTTACCTTTGCCCGACGTCTGTATGACACCCTGCCGGTGGATTTTGCCCACGACTGGTGCGGCGTAACGCAACTTGGTTGGGATGAAAAAAGCCAACAGAAAATCACCCAGATGCTGTCGCTTGCCTTACCCGACGACCTCGCGCTGGCCGTTGATGCTGAGCAGGTTCTGCAAACAACCGGCGTCGCAACCAACTGCGGCGGGATTCAGTATCCTGGCGGAGGATGGCTGTGTCCGGCGCAGCTCACCGCCGCCGTACTGGATTACGCCACGACGCTGGGATTACGCACCCATTACCAACATACACTGGCATCACTTGTACAGCAGGAAAACAGCTGGCAGCTTCAGTTTGCCACTGGCGAAACCGTCGAACACGAGGTAGTGGTGCTGGCCAATGGTCATCGCATAAATCGCTTTGATCAGACCCAACCGTTACCGGTTTATTCTGTCGGCGGTCAGGTGAGCCATATCCCCACCAAGCCTGCACTGTCGGTCCTACGTCAGGTGTTGTGTTACGACGGCTACCTCACGCCGCAAAATCCGGCCAATCAGCATCATTGCATCGGTGCGAGCTATCGTCGTGGTGAGGAAGAGACAACGTATCGCGAGGAGGATCAGCAGCAAAACCGCCAGCGTTTACTCGACTGCTTCCCGCATGCTGCATGGGTAAAAGAGGTGGATGTCAGTGGGCAATCGGCACGCTGTGGCGTTCGCTGCGCCACCCGCGATCACTTACCGATGGTCGGCAATGTGCCGGACTATGAGGCAACGCTCAGCCAGTACGCCAATCTGTCAGAACACAAAGAGACCGCCGCGCGCGCACCGGTTTACCGTGACGTCTTTATGCTGGGCGCGCTGGGCTCGCGCGGACTGTGTTCCGCCCCGCTGTGTGCAGAGATCCTGGCCGCGCAAATGAGTAATGAACCCATCCCAATGGATGCAGAAACCCTTGCCGCGTTAAATCCGAACCGATTATGGGTGAGAAAATTAGTGAAGGGTAAGACGGTGAAATCGTAGGCCGGGTAAGCGTTAGCGCCACCC